>CAMFIX010000103.1 GCA_945952425.1 uncultured Pseudorhodobacter sp.
GCCGTTATTGCCGGCGCTGGCCCGATGGAGATGACCTTGGGTGGGGCTGGCAGTGAGCCGCTTCCGGAGCCATGTGGTTCGAGCTCCAGCCCAACCCGACGGCCGGCCTTGCCCGCCGCCCCCGCGGATCGCGTTCGAGACGGCCTTATCCTGCCGCAGGGCCCGCCCTGGTGTCACCACGCGCGACGGGCCCCAAGCACCGCTCTTACGCCGCTTTCACAGGCGGCTTTCCGACGCCGCTGCCTGCGAACCCCTGGCCCTCGTAGACCGGCATCCGCCTGCCCTTATGCTGCGTGCCGGTGTCGAACTTGCTGATCAGGTGCCGCAGCTCCCGACCATTGGCGGCCAGCGAGGTCGCGGCCGCCGTCGTCTCTTCGGCCATGGCGGCGTTCTGCTGGGTCACCGTGTCCATCCGGGCGACCGAGTTGGTGACCTCGGCCAGGTTGGAATACTGCTCCTTCGCGCCCATGGCGATGCCCGAGATCAGGCTGGCCACATTCTCGACCTTGCCGACGATGGCGCCCAACGACGTGCCCGCGGCGCCGACCCGTTCGACCCCCTTGGCCACATGCGCCGAGCTTTCGTTGATCAGATCCTTGACCTGATGCGCCGCCTCTGCCGCGCGTTGCGCCAGCGCCCGCACCTCGGAGGCGACGACGGCAAAGCCCCGGCCCGATTCCCCGGCCCGCGCCGCCTCGACCCCGGCGTTCAGCGCCAAGAGGTTGGTCTGGAAGGCAATGTCGTCGATCACCCCGATGATCTGCGAAATCTTGCGCGACGATTCCAGGATCGCATCCATCGACGAGACCGCCTCGGTCACCACCACGCCGCTGCGATGCACATCGGCGCGGGTTTCCGCCGCAATCCCGTTCGCCTGGTCGGCATTGCGCGCCGTGTCGCGCACCGAATCGGTGATGAGCATGAAGGCGGCCGAGGTCTCTTCAAGCGTCGCGGCCTGGTCTTCGGTGCGCCGCGACAGGTCGGAGACCGCCTGTTCGATGGCGCCCGCCCCGGTGCCGATCTGCTCGCCCGCCATCTCCAGCGCCTCCATCGAGGCGCAGAGGCTGGCCACGGTCGCATTGTAATCCTGGCGCAACTTTTCGTACCGCGGGGCGAAGGCACCGGGGATCGTGGCGGTCAGGTCGCCCTCCGCCAGCCGGTTGAGCCCTTGCGCCAGGGCATCGACGACCTCGGTCTGGCGCAAGGCCTCCTGCTCGCTGGCCAGCTCCGCTTGCCGCAGCTGCACCGCATTCTGCCGGAAGACGTCGAGCGCGCGCGACATGGCGCCCATTTCGTCGGACCTGTCGCCGAAGGGGATCGCCTGGTCGAGCCGCCCGGCCGTGATCTGGTCCACCGATCCGATCAGCGCGTCGAGCGGGCGGCTGAGCCAGGTGCGCAGCACCAGCCAGCAGCCGACCGAGGCCACCGCCATCAGCAAGAGCGCCGAGCAGACCAGCAGGATCATCGAGTAATTGGCCCATTGCCAGACCGTCCGCGTCGGGATCGCGGTGACGAGGTAAAGCGCATCGCCCGTGCTGCCGATCTCGACCCGGCGCAGCGAGACGAAGCTTTCTTCGCCCAGAAGGCTGGTCGTGCCGGTCATCTGCGCCGTGCCTGTCGAATCCAGCGATTTCAAAAGCTTATCCAAGGCAGGGTCTTTGGTGGCGACCGGCTTGGTCACCAGATCGGCCTCCGGATGGGCAAGCCAGGCGCCGTTGGCGCTGACCAGGCCCACGACGCCGGTGTCCAGCGGCTTGATCGTGCCGAGTTCCGCCGAAAGCGGCCCGAGCGCCACATCGACACCGCCCACGCCCTGCGCCTTGCCGTTCAGGAAGATCGGCACGACGAGCGAGGTCATCAGCGTCGGGGCGCCGTTGACGGGATAGAGATAGGGTTCCACCAGCGTTTCGATGCCACGCTGCATGGGCACGATGTAATAGTCGCCGGCGCCGGGGACGGTGTAATCCACCAACGGCTCCAGCGCGATGCTGCCCTTGCCGCGGTTGTAATAGGGCACGAAGCGGCCGGTCGCGTCATGGCCCGGCGCGCCGACGAAATCGGCATCGCGGCCATCCAGGGCATTGGGCTCCCAGGCGTACCAGGCGGCGAGGATTGAGGGGTTGGCCTCCAGCGTGCCCTTGGCGACGGCGCCATGCGCGGCACGGTCGGTCACGCCGCTTTGGACCAGCGCCGCCGCATGGGTGGCCAGGTCGCGGGCAAGCTGCAAGTCGCCTTCCAGCTGCGCCTTGACATGGGCGGCAACGGCGACGTTGCTTTGCTCGACCTCGCGCAGCGCGGCATCGCCCGTCACCGCGGCGACGTTGCGATAGATGATCGTGAAACAGGTCGCGATCGAGACGGCCAGGATCAGGAGGATCGTCACCGTTATGCGTGCCGAAAGGCCGAGGCGTGCAGAGGTCATATGGCTTACCCGCAAAAATTGAGCTTCGCGCCGAGTCTGGCAGCAAGAAGTAAACCGTCCGTGAGCGGCCAAGCAGATTTCCGGCGGGTCGGGCATGGCGCTTGACGGCGCGATGCCATGCGATCACCCTGAGCCGGCAGCCTCTTCGATTTGAACGCCTTTCCGATTTCAGCCCGGGCACGACGGCGACGGCCAGAACCCCGACCATTCCCCACGAGATGAGAGATCGACCATGACCTTTCCAGCCACCGACATTCTGCCGACCGGCGGCGGCACCCTGCAAGATTACGTGGGCTTTGCCACCCGCGCGCTTTTCGTGACTTGGGCCGCCGGCAAGACACCGGCCACCGGAACCGTGATCCATGCGGGCGGGCTGACCTATCGCTATGCCGGGGGAGCCACGCCGCTGGTGGGGCTTTCCGGCTGGGCCCCGGAGGGCTCCGTCAGCCCGGCGCATTTCGCGACCAACACGACGCCCGGCACGACCGACATGACGACCGCGATCCTCGCGGCCTTCACCTGGTGCGACGGCCTGGGGGGCGGCGTCATCGACGGGCAATGCCAGACCTTTGCGGTGTCCAGCCGCGTGGACCTGGCCGGCCTCAACCGGGTCCGCTGCACGCGCTGCACCTTCACCGCCATCGGCACCTGGACGACGAATCTCGCGCTGTTCAGGCTTGCCCCGAACAGCGGCACCCCCTCGACGCAGATGACCTTCGAGGACTGCACGCTGGAGGGCAGCCAGAAGACCAACGGCTGGCTGGTCAGCAATGCCGCGACCGTCCAGATCCTGCGCTGCCGGGTCCATGGCGTGCCGGGCTTCGCCGTTCAGACCAACACCAAGGCGACCGAGCTGCGCATCGAGGGCTGCGATTTCCGCCAATGGACTTGGGGCGAGACCGGCTGGGACGTCGAGGCCAACCGCACCGCCAAGCTGATCGACCTCAGCACGGCCGATTACATCGTGATGCACAATGTCTGTGCCTATGCCTTCGAATGCGTCAGCACGGTCTCGGACGGGCCGGGTCAAATCCACAGCAACCATTTTTACAACGGCGGCGTGACGAGCCCCGTCCAGATGCCGCGCAACGGCACCCTGGCCAGCCCCAATGTCTCCTTCGTCGGCAATTACATCGACAACGGCCTGCTGCGGATCGACGCGGCGGTGCTAGAGGGAACGCCGGGCCTTCTGGTCGTGGCGAACCACTTCCACAAGAACGGCAACGGCACGAACCAAAGCCTCGTCGAATTCTTCAACGACGGGGCGACGGCTGCGGATCTGGACGGCGTCGTCCTCTGTGGCAACACCTTCGCCAATGTGAATGCGGAAGTCATCTTCACCGGCTCGGGCGGCTTCGTCGCGGACGAGGCCAAGCTCTGGTCGGTTTCAGGGAATGCCTCGACCGTCGGAGGCGCGATCACCGGGCTGCCCGACATCTCCAGCCGCACGATCAAGGCCGACAAGAACGTGCTGATCATGGCCGATCCCGACAACACCGATCCGGACCCGAATACGGTGAAGCTCGGCACGAACGGGGTCGTGTATCACCAGCTGACCAACATCGGCTGGTGGGGCGTCGGCATGGGCCAGGCGGCGGGCGGAGGGGCCGTCGCCTTCCTGGGCTGGAGCGGAAGCAATTTCCTCATCAACCCCGCCAAGGGAGACGGCACGACCGACCCTTCCAAGCAGCTGACCTATGACGTCGCCAAGACCGCCTGGCAGTTCAAGGCGCCGGTCATCCTGGCGGCGCTGGCCGATCTCGGCGATGCCAGCAAGAGGCTCGCCCTCGATCTCGGCGGCATCGCGACCGGCACGACCCGGACCGTCGCCCTGCCCGATGCCAGCGGGACGATGCTGCTGGAGGGGCAACCCATCGGGGCGACGACGCCCGCCAGCGTCAAGGGCACTGGCCTGACCTCGACCGGCCTCGTGACCTCGGGGGTCAGCGACCTTGGGGCGGTTGCGCCGGGGGCGCTGGGCTTCGGCGCGAAAGAGTTCGTCTACGTGACGCCGACGGCGACCGGCACCTTCACGACGACGGTCCCGCCCAAGGGCACGCGCTGCAGCCTGGTCCTGACCACATCGGGGACCACCAGCCGCACCCTGACCTTCGGCAGCGGCTTCGTCACGGCGGGCACGCTGGCGACGGGCACGGTGGCGGGCAAGAAATTCCTGCTGGATTTCGTCAGCGACGGCACGGCACTTTACGAAAGCAACCGCAGCGGGGCGCTGTAGCGGCGCCTACCGCGCCAGGGCCCGCCGCAACGAGGCCGCGCAGGAAAACCCGCAGCGCAGCGCGGC
Source organism: uncultured Pseudorhodobacter sp. (assembly GCA_945952425.1). GTDB lineage: Bacteria > Pseudomonadota > Alphaproteobacteria > Rhodobacterales > Rhodobacteraceae > Stagnihabitans. Next base: position 4,725 of record CAMFIX010000103.1, read on the forward strand.
GGCGTCTGCGCTCATCCCCTGCTGAAACATCAGCTCCCGTGCGCGGGCCAGGCGCAGCTGGGTGAAGCATTTGCCGGGCGACAGGCCAAGCTCGGTCTCGAACAGCCGCGCCATGGTGCGCAGGGTCAGCCCGGCGGCCTCGGCCAGGACGGCAAGCGTGCAGGGCCGCTCGATCGCGGCGGCCATCAGGTCGAGAACGCGGCGCACCCGCGGGTTGGGATGCGAGGGCAGGCCGCCATAGGCCGTGGCATGCTCGCCCGCGTGACGGGGGGCGTTCAGGAACATCGAGGCCGCGTCGAACCGGGCGGCCGCGCCGAAGCGGCGGTGGATCTCTTGCAGGACCAGCTCCATCGCCCCGGCGCCGCTGCCGCAGGTCAGCCATTTGCCATCGGCGGCAAAGGGCGCGTTCAGGCAGCGCAGCTCGGGAAAAGTCTCGGCAAACTCTGCCAGCAGCTGCCAGTGCAGCGTGACCTCCTTGCCCTGCAGATAGCCCGCCGCCGCCAGCAGCCAGGGCCCGGTATCGGCCGCAATGACGCTGCGGGCGGTGCGCGACAGGGCCAGCGCGCGCCGAGTCGCCGCCTGGCCCGCATCGCGGCGGAACTGGTCGCCGCCGACCACGAGCAGGATGTCGCAGGCCTCCGCCGCTGCCAAGGGGCCGTCCGGCGTCAGGGAGAGACCGCTGGACGAGCGGACGGGGCCGTCATGGGGGGTGAACATCCGCCAGACGATCTGCGCGCGATGTTCGTCGCGCACCACCCGGAAGGGCTCCAGCAGGCAGGCGAGGATCATGGTCGAGAAGGCCTCGAACAGCAGGATGTTCAGGCGCAGGCCCGGGGCGTTTGGCAGAATCGGTTGCATGTTTGGCAGTATGGGCGATCCCGCCCGGCCCTGCCATGGCTAGTCTGCCCGCCAGACACCCGAGGAGACCCCTATGACCCCCCGCCCCCTTTCCCATATCCGTGTGCTGGATTTCGGCCATTACCTGGCCGGGCCGATGGTGGGCATGATGCTGGCCGACCTCGGCGCCGAGGTCATCCGGATCGACCCGCCGGGCGGGCCGCGCTGGCCGGACCCGGCCTTCGCCATGCTCTCGCGCGGCAAACGCGCGCTGACGCTGGACCTGAAGACCGAGGCCGGGCGGCAGACGGCGCTGGAGATGGTCGCGCGGGCCGATGTGGTGATCGACAACTTCCGGCCCGGCGTCATGGGGCGGCTGGGGCTGGGGCCCATGGCGCTGCGGGCGGCCAACCCGGGGATCGTCTCGCTGTCGCTGCCCGGTTTCGCCTCGACCGACCCCGAGCTCGCGGGCGTCGCCGCCTGGGAGGCGGTGATCGCCGCCCGCACCGGCCAGTTCACCGATATGGGGCTGAACCGCCAGCTGATGGGGATCAACCCCTCCTTCACGCCCCTCGGCCTCGCCTCGGCCTATGGCGCGGCCTTCGGGGCGATGTCGGTCCTCTTCGCCCTGGGCGCCCGGATGGGGGGCGACCATATCGAGGTTCCGCTGGCCTCGGCGCTTTTCGAAGGCCTCGTCTACAATTGCGAGCAGATCGAGGATTACCCCGCCCGCTACAAATCCCCCCGCGAGGTCGAGCTTGACCGCCGCCGCGCGGCAGGCCTGCCGATGGACCTGTCCTATGCCGAGCTGGGCGCCTTTCTCGACCCGTTTTACCGCACCTATCGCTGCGCCGATGGCCGGGGTTTTTACGTCGTCTCCTGTTCGATCAAGACCCATCCGCGCCGGGTTCTGCAGGTTCTGGGGCTGGAGGCGCTGGCGGCGACGCTGCCGGACTTCGACGCCTATCTGGATCAAAAGGACTGGCCGGCGCCTTGGGCTTTGCGCAACTATCCGGTGGGCGAGGGCGAACGCGCCCGGCTCGGCGCCGCGATGCAGGCGGCCTTCCTGACCCGGCCCTCTTGGGAGTGGGAGGCGCTTTTCGGCGCGATCAAGGCTCCGGCCAGTGCGCAGCGCAGCACCCGCGAATGGCTGGCGGATGCGCATGCCCTCGCCTCCGGCCTGGTGCTGGAGGTGGACGACCCGCAGCATGGCCCCATGCGACAGCTTGGCAACCTCGCCTGGCTGGGCGACGACCCGGGCGCGATGACCAAGCGGCCGGCGCCGCTGGCCGACGAGTTCCGCGCCGAGCTCGCCGCGCTTTTGGCAGAGCCGGCCCGGCAGGGGGCGCAGGGGGCCAAGGGCGGCTGGCTCGACGGGCTGAAGGTGGTCGATGTGACCAATGTGATCGCGGGGCCGACCATCGGGGCGACCTTGGCGCGGTTCGGCGCCCAGGTGACCTCGGTCCAGCCGGTCAGCCCCTCGGTCGATCCCTGGAACGCCATCGTCTTCGGCCTGCACGCCCATCGCGGCAAGGAGAGCGTGCTGCTCGACCTGGGGTCGGACGCCGGGCGCGCGGTGCTTTGGCGGCTGGTTGCCGAGGCGGATGTGGTGACGATGAACGGCACCGACCAGCAGCGCGACGCGCTTGGCCTGTCGCCCGAGAGGCTGGCACACGTGAACCCGCGCGCGATCCTCGTCCAGCTGGATGCCTGGGGCGGGCCGCGGCGGGGGCCGAAGTCGGATCACCTGGGCTATGACGACCTGGCGCAGGCGGCGACGGGGGTGATGGTGCGCTTCGGCGGCGGGCCCGAGACGCCCGAAGAGCATGCCCATTTCGGCACGATCGACGCACTGACCGGCTATTGCGCCTGTGTCGCGCTGGGCGCCGCGCTGGAGCGGCGGCGGGTGACCGGCCAAGGCGGGCTCGCCCGGGCGGCGCTGGCGGGATGCGGCGCGATGATCCAGGCGCAGTTCATGTACGATTTCGACGGCCGGGCGCCCTTCGACGAGCCCGCGGGCCGCGAGGTGCGGGGCTGGGGGCCGTTCTACCACTGTTACCGCGCCGCGGATGGCTGGCTGTTCTTTGCCGCCCCGACCGAGCGCGGGGCGGCGCTTGCCGCCATCCCCGAATTGGCCGATCTCGCGGATTGCGCCGAGGACCGGCTGGCCGAGGCCCTTGCTGCCCGCTTCGCCGCCCATCCCGTCGCGCATTGGCAAGCGCGGGTGCGGTCCGGCGCGGCAGCGGTGGTTCCGTTGGGCGCGCTCTCGGGCAACCGCGAGGCAGGGCTGGTGTGGGAAAGCGCGGGGCCGGTCGATCTGACCGGCGCCACCTACCGGGCGATCCGGCATGACCGGCACCCGATGGGGCGCTGGGTCGACCTGGTGGCGCCCATCGCGGTCCGCCCGGGCCGGGCCACGATCACCATCCCCGGCCATGCGCCGAAACCCGGCGCGCAGACGCGGGCGATCCTGGCGCGGCTCGGCCTTGATCCGCAGGCCATCGCGGCGATGATCGCCGAGGGCTCCGCGGGCGAAGGCTGCTCCGCAAAATACCTGCCGGAGTGAGCCCCCCGCTTAGCCCTTCACCTCGATCCAGGCCGGGGCGATGGCCGTGCCGCGGCCGAGACCATAGCCCAGGCGGATGTTCAGCATGGCCAAGGGCTCCAGCAGCCGGGCCGCGCCAAGGTCGCCGGTCTTTTCCACCGCGAAACCCGCCTGACCCGCCAGCGCCGCCACGGCCTCCACCGCCGCCGCATCGTTCCCGGCCAGGAAGACCGGCACCCTCGCCGTCGCTGCGCGGTCAAGCCCGAAGAGGCCCGCGAAGATCGTGTTGAACCCTTTCACGACCCGGGCCCCCGGCGCCGCCGCCTGGATCTTCTCGGCGGCCGAGGTCGTGTGACCGAACTGCAGCCCCGAGAAATCGGCCAGCAAGGGGTTGGTGATGTCCACCACGACCTTGCCCGCCAGGTCGGCGGAAGAGGCAAGGCTCAGCGCCGCCTCGTATCCCAACGCCAGGATGACGATATCGGCCGCGCTGATCGCCTCGGCGACCTCGGCCGCGCGGCCCGCGCCCAGCTCGGCGACCAGCGCCTCGGCATCCGCACGCTTGCGGCTGGCCAGAAGAAGCTCGGTCCGCCCCGACAGGCGGCGGGCCAGGCCCTTGCCCATGTTGCCCAGGCCGATGATTGCGGTGGTCGTCATGACGGTCATCCTTCGGAAGGTTTGCTCTGCCGTCGAACCTAGCCAGGATGCGTGCCCGCGTGTAGATATCGGCCGATATCATCAGCCTTGCAGGAATGTATCGAATGAGCG
>CAMFIX010000104.1 GCA_945952425.1 uncultured Pseudorhodobacter sp.
GGGGTCGGGCGCCTGGATGAACGACCGGCGGCTGCGGGTCTCGGGGCGCAAGTCGATGGCCGAGGCGATCTTTGCGACCTCGGTGCCTGCGATCTCGAAGCGCACCCTGCCGGGGACCATCGCCGATTTCGCGCGCCTGATGCCGCAGGTGGCGGGGGTGCGCGAATGGGGCGCGGCCTCGCTGGATCTCGCCTATGTCGCGGCGGGGCGCTTTGACGGCTATTGGGAGCGCGAGCTGAAGATCTGGGACATGGCGGCGGGGCTGTTGCTGGTGCGCGAGGCGGGCGGTTTCGTGGAAAGCCTGCGCGAGGGCATGGCGCCCTTCGACCATGGCTCGGTGCTTTGCGGCAATGGCGAGATCTTCGAGAGCTTCGCCAAGGTGATCCGCAACGAATAAGCGGTGCGCGGCCCAAGGAGGCCGCGCAGGATTTTTCTCTCGCCTCTGGGCGCAAGGGCGCCCAACCGGCTCGGGCGCGGGATACCGCGACGGCAGGCTTGGGCTGTCCTGCAGTCGGCGGAGCCACTTTGGGCCGATGAGACCAGCGGGTCAGTCGGCAGGGCCCTGCCCGGCAGTCGGCGGAGCCATGGGCGGGTTTCCAGCGCAAAGCCCTCAGTCGGCAGGGCCGCCCCGCAGCCGGGTCGCCGCCACCCAGGACCACGATCCGCGCAGCGCCTCGAAGGCCGCGTTTGCCGTGGCGCGGCTGGAGAACAGCCCGAAACAGGTCGCCCCCGACCCCGACATGCGGGCCAAGAGGCAGCCCTCCTGCCGCGCGAGTGCTGCCAAGACCTCTGTCACCTGCGGGCACAAAGCCTCCGCCGCCGCCTGCAGATCGTTCCGTGTGCCCGCGAGCCAGCCCGCCAGCGCGCCCACATCGGGCAGCGGCGGGATCTCTCCCAGCCCCGGGTTTTCCCGCGACGCCAGCGCCCGGAACACCTGCGGGGTCGAGACCGCGACGCCCGGGTTCACCAGCACGACCCAGGCCTGCGGCAGCGCCACCGGGGTCAGCCGCTCGCCGATGCCCTCCATCCGACAGCTTTGCCCCGCCAGGCAGACCGGCACATCGGCGCCAAGCGCCAGCACCGCCTCGGGGCCCGGCAGCGGCAGGTCGTAAAGCTTGGCCATCACCCGCAGGCTCGCCGCCGCATCGGCCGAGCCGCCGCCGATGCCCGAGGCCACCGGCAAATGCTTCTCCAACCCCAGCCTTGCGCCGCGGCCATAAAGCGCCGCCGCCCGCAGCACCAGGTTGTCGGGCCCCGCCCCCAGCCCTTTGGCCATCGGGCCGGAGAGGTCGAGGCTCAAAGCCTCGGCCCGCTCTCCCCGCACGATATCCGCCGCGCCGACGAAGGCCACGAGACTGTCCAGCAGGTGATAGCCATCTGCCCGCCGCCCCACGACATGCAGGCAGAGGTTGATCTTGGCCCGGGCGGTGACGACGACCCCGGCCGCCCCAACCCCAGACCCAACCTCAGCCACCATTGGCCTTTTCCGCCGCCAGGACCGCATCCAGCCCCTCTTGCAGCTTCTTCTCGATCCGGGCCTTGTCCTTGTCCTCGGGCTTGAACGACAGGGCGCGGTGCCATTGGTACTGCGCCTCCTGCTTGCGGCCGACCATCCAGTAGACGTCGCCCAGGTGGTCGGTCACGATCGGATCGACCGGCATCAGCAGCGAGGCCTTTTCCTGCGGGGCGACCGCATCGGCATAGCGGCCCAGGCGGAAATAGGCCCAGGCCAGGCTGTCGAGGATATAGCCCTGGTCCGGCGCCGCATCCACGGCGCGGCGCAGCATCTCCAGCGCCTGGTCGAGGTTCTCGCCCCGGTCGACCCAGGAATAGCCCAGCTCGTTCAAAAGCCGCGGCTCGTTGGGGGCAAGCGTCAGGGCGAAGGAAAAGTCCTTTTCCGCCGAAGCCCAGTCGCCCGTCACCTGCGCACAGCCCCCGCGGCGGTAGTAAAGCGGCCAGTCGCCCGCCCCGGGCTTGGCCACGGTCGCGATGGCATCGCTGTAAGCCTTGATGGCCTGGTCGCATTTCCGGTCGGAGCGCAGCGCATCGCCCAGTGCGGCCAGCACCGTCCGCTCGCCCGGGTGACGGGCCGAGAGGTCGGTCAGCAGCGTGACCGCATCGCCCGGCCTGCCCAGCTGCATCGCCGCATTGGCTTGGCCCAGGACCGCCGAAATCGACGCCGGATCGGTGGCGGGCACCTTGGCGAAGGCCTGGATCGCCAGCTCGTGCTGGCCCATCTGGTCCAGAAGCCGCGCCGCCATCAGCTGCGCCTCGACATGGTCGGGCCGCAAGGCCGTGGCGATGCGGGCGGAGAGCAGCGGCGAGAGCAGGTCGTTGGGATCGCTGGCAATGGTGGCCCAGGTGAAGAAGGCCTCGGCCAGGCCCTCGCGCGCATCATGGGCGAGGTCGAAGGGAATGGGCTCGCCCGCGGCGGCGCGGCGGCGCAGGTCCGCAAGCCCCGCATCCAGCACCGCCCCGAACCTTTTGTCGATGAGCGCAGCCGCCTCGGGACCGCGCTCCAGCTGGCTCAGCACCTCGACCTGGGCCACGATGCCGCGGCGCAGCCCCGAGATGCCCTCGGCCTTGGGATCGGTGAAAAGCGCCTCGGCCCCTTCGAAGTCACCCGTCTGCGCCAGCGCCAGCGCCTTGTGATAGAGCCCGAGCGGCGCCGAGCCCGGATCGGCGATGACCTTGTCGAAGGCCACGGCCGCATCCGACATCTTGCCGACGCCGACCTCGGCCCAGGCGGCAATCAGCGTGTCGAGCATCGGGAAAATCTTGCGGCCCTTGTCCTGGGCGGCCAGGATGCCCTCGAAATCGCCCTTCTGCCCCAGCGCGGCCAGATAGGCGAGGTTGGTGATCTGGCTCTGATGCCCGGCCGCCTCCATCGCCTTGGCATGGGCGCCCGCGGCATCCAGGTCGCCCATCGCAAGTTCAGCGGCGATGGCGCTTTCCAAAAGGTCGGGATTGCCCGGATCGGCCTGCAGCGCCGCGCCGAACCATTGGACGGCGGCCGGGAAGTCGCTTTGCCCCATGGCAGAGCGCGCGGCGAGATAGGCGCCCGCGCCATCGGCGGCGGGGCCGCTGGCCGTGGTGCCCGCCATCACGGGAAGGGTCAGGACAAGCGCCAAAGCGGTGCCGAGGCAAAGCAGGTGTCGGGGCATCGGGGTCTCCTTGATGCGCCAAGGCTAGAGGGCGGCGGCGGCGGTTGCAAGGAAAGGCCCGGGGGCAGGCCCCGGGCCAGCGGAATTGCCCGCGCAAATTCAGGTGATCGGCGCGCCTTACATATTGGGGTAATTCGGCCCGCCGCCGCCCTGGGGCGTGGTCCAGGTGATGTTCTGCGACGGGTCTTTGATGTCGCAGGTCTTGCAGTGGACGCAGTTCTGGAAGTTGATCTGGAAGCGCGGCTCGCGGCCCTCTTCGCGCACCACCTCGTAAACCCCCGCCGGGCAATAGCGCTGCGCCGGCTCGTCATATTCGGGCAGGTTGACCCGGATCGGGATCGAGGCATCCTTCAGCTTCAGATGGGCGGGCTGGTCGGCATCGTGGTTGGTGGCCGAGAAGGAGATATTGGTCAGCCGGTCGAAGGACAGGACGCCATCGGGCTTGGGGTAGTCGATGGGCTGGAACTTCGCCGCCTTGCCGGTGGCAGCCGCATCGGTCTTGCCATGTTTCAGCGTGCCGAAGATCGTCAGGCCGAAGGTGTTCGCCCACATATCGGCCCCGCCGCCGAAAAGGCTGGCGATCAGGCCGTAACGGCTCCACAGCGGTTTGACGTTGCGGACCTTCTTCAGGTCGCGGCCGATGGCGCCATTGCGGACCTCGGTTTCGTAATCGCTAAGTTCATCGCCCCGCCGCCCGGCCTTGATCGCGGCGTGGGCGGCCTCGGCCGCGGCCTTGCCCGAGAGCATGGCGTTGTGATTGCCCTTGATCCGCGGCACGTTGACCAGCCCCGCGGTGCAGCCCAGAAGCGCCACGCCCGGCGCGACCATCTTGGGGATGGACTGCCAGCCGCCCTCGCTGATCGCGCGGGCCCCATAGGCGATGCGCTTGCCGCCCTTCAGGAGGTCCGCCACCATCGGATGATGCTTGAAACGCTGGAATTCCATATAGGGGTAAAGATGGGGGTTCTCATAATTCAGGTGAACCACGAAGCCCACGTAAACCTGGTTGTTTTCCAGGTGATAGATGAAGCTGCCGCCGCCTGCGTTCGAGCCCAGCGGCCAGCCCATCGTATGGGTGACGCGGCCCTCGTGATGCTTGGCGGGGTCGATCTGCCAGATCTCCTTCATCCCCAGGCCGAATTTCTGCGGGGACTTGCCGGCGGAGAGGTCATACTTGGCGATGACCTCCTTCGCGAGGCTGCCGCGCACCCCTTCGGAGAGGAAGACATATTTGCCCGCCAGCACCATGCCGGGCTCGTAAGACGGCCCCGGCGTGCCGTCGGCCTGCTTGCCGAACTCGCCCGCCACCACGCCGCGCACCTCTCCCGACGGCCCGAAGACCAGCTCGGAACAGGACATGCCCGGGAAAATCTCGACGCCCAGCCCCTCGGCCACCTGCGCCATCCAGCGGCAGACATTGGCCATCGAGACGATGTAATTGCCGTGGTTGTTCATCAGGGGCGGCATCGGGAAATTCGGGATGCGCATCTGGCCGGCCGGTCCGAGGATATAGAAGTTGTCCTCCTTGACCTCGGTCTTGATCGGCGCGCCCATGCTCCGCCAGTCGGGCAGCAAAGCGTCCAGTCCCGAAGGGTCCAGCACCGCGCCCGACAGGATATGCGCGCCGACCTCCGACCCCTTCTCCAGCACGACGACCGACAGATCGGGGTCCAGCTGCTTCAGCCGGATCGCCGCCGAAAGGCCCGAAGGCCCGGCACCGACGATGACCACGTCATATTCCATCTCTTCACGAACGATCTCGGTCATGCCGGCCCTCCTTGTTTTGCTGCTTCCTTGCCGCAACCGCGCCCCGGGGTCAACATCGGCGCCCCGGAAACACCCTCTCTTTGCAGGCCCGGCGCAAGATTCTATCGCAGGCCCGACCCCGATCCGCCTATTCGCGCCCTTCCCCCTTGCAATCCCGGGCCAGTCGCGCTTTCTAGGGGCCGAACGCCAAGGTCATGGCCCGCCAAGGGCCGTGGCCTTGTTCTTTGCTGAAGCGGCCCGAGAGACGACCATGGAAAAGATCCCGATGACGCGCGGCGGTTTCGACGCGCTGGACGACGAGCTGAAGACCCTGAAGACGGCAGAGCGCCCCGCGGTGATCCGTGCCATCGCCGAGGCGCGCGAACATGGCGACCTGTCGGAAAACGCCGAATATCATGCCGCCCGCGAACGCCAGAGCTTCGTCGAGGGCCGCATCAAGGAGCTGGAATCGATCCTCGGCCGTGCCGAGGTGATCGACCCGGCCAAGATGTCGGGCACGGTGAAATTCGGCGCCACGGTGACTTTGGCCGACGAGGATTCGGGCGAGGAAAAGACCTATCAGATCGTGGGCGAGGTCGAGGCCGACCTGGAACGCGGGCTTCTGAACATGCGCTCGCCGCTCGCGCGCGCGCTGATCGGCAAGGACGAGGGCGATTCGGTCGAGGTCAAGACGCCGGGCGGCCAGAAGAGCTATGAAGTGCTGAGCATCCGTTACATCTGACGGGGTGGCGGCCATGGCCGAGACGATGCACGACGAAGCCGACGGCCGGCCGAGCCTGGGTGGCGCGCAGCGGCCCGGGGCGGTCTTGACCGCGCCCCTGCCCGCGACGCCCCTGCCCCTGGCGCCCCCGCCGGTGACGCGCAGCTCTTACCTCGTCGCGCTGGCGCTGTCGGTGGCCTGGATCGCCCTCGGCGTCTTCGTCTGGTACGGCACCGCGCCGCAAGGCCTGGTGGAGCGCGCCCTGGCCGTGGTCAGCGTGGTCCTGCCGGTGGGGATGATCTGGGTGCTGGCGATCTCGCTGGACCAGCTGCGCCTCTTGCGGGCCGAGCGGGAAAGGCTGCAGATGGTGATGGACCAGATGCGCCTGCAGGCCGCGAACCCGCCTGCGCCGCCGCGCCCCGCGCCGGTGGACGAGGGCCCGCGCCCCACTTTCGCCAGCCGCCGCGATGCGCCCCCGCCCAAGGTGGAAGAGCAGCCGACCCTCGCGCTCGGCCCCGAAGACGCGCCGGGCGAGCCGCTGGAGATGGAGGATTTCCTCCGCGCCGTGCATTTCCCCGACACCCAGGACGACACCCGCGCCTTTGCCGCGCTGAAACTGGCCCTGGCCGATCACCTGACCTCCAAGCTGATCCAGGCGGCGCAGGATGTGCTGAACCTTTTGGCCGAGGACGGGATCTACATGGACGACCTGGCGCCCGACCGCGCCAAGCCGGAGCTGTGGCGCAAATTCGCCGCCGGAGAGCGCGGCCGGACGATTGCGGCGCTTGGCGGGGTGCGGGACCGCTCCTGCCTGGCGCTGACCGCCGCCCGGATGCGCGAGGACGAAATCTTCCGCGACGTCGCCCACCACTTCCTGCGCAGCTTCGACAAGGCCTTCGTCGCAATGGAGCCCCGCGCGACCGACGCCCAGCTGTCGGCGCTTTCGGACACGCGGACCGCGCGGGCCTTCATGCTCTTCGGTCGGGTGACGGGGACGTTCGACTGAACGAGGCGAAGCGTAGGCTTCTATGGCTGAGCGCTCGAACCGATCCGAACCACCAGGCAGATTGCCCCCCGCCGCTCTCGAAATCGGCCCGGAACCGTAGGGCGGGTTTCAACCCGCCATCTCCCCGCCTAAAGTCGGCAGAACCACGCCTCCCGCCCTGCCGCGCCGTTTCAGTCGGCAGAACCCCGCCCTCAAAGTCGGCGGGGCGACGGCTCTCGTCGGGACCGACCGCGCAGTCGGCAGGGCCCCCCCTCAGTTCAACCGGCTGACCACGTAATCGGCCAGGTCCGACAGCACCGCGCGCAGGGGGTGGTCGGGCACCGACTCCAGGGCCTCGCGGGCTTTGCCCGCCCAGGCGAAGGCCTCGGCGCGGGCGGCGTCCAGGGCGCCGGAGCTTTGCAAGAGCTCCAGCGCCTGCTCCAGGTCGCCCGGGCGCTGGTCGCCCTTTTCGATCACCCGGACCCAGAAGGCCCGCGCCTGTTCATCCGCCTTGGCCACCGCCTTGATGACCGGCAGCGTCACCTTGCGCTCGCGGAAATCGTCGCCGACATTCTTGCCGATGGCGGCACTCGACCCGCCGTAATCCAGAAGGTCATCCGCGATCTGAAAGGCGACGCCCAAGGCGTCGCCATAGGCGAACAGCGCCTGGACGACCGGCTCGGGCGCGCCCGCGATCACCCCGCCCGCCTCGGTCGCGGCGGAGAAGAGCGCCGCCGTCTTGCCGCGCACCACCTGCAGATAGACCCCCTCATCGGTCTTCAGATCCTGCGCCGCGGTCAGCTGCAGCACCTCGCCCTCGGCAATCGTCGCGCTGGCATTGGCCAGGATGTCCAGCACGCGCAGGCTGCCGGTTTCGACCATCAGCTGAAAGCTGCGGGCAAAGAGGTAATCGCCGACCAGCACCGAAGATTTGTTGTCCCACAAGAGGTTGGCCGTCGGCCGCCCCCGGCGCTGGGTGCTTTCGTCGACCACATCGTCATGCAGAAGCGTCGCGGTATGGATGAACTCGACCGTCGCGGCGAGCTTCACATGGTCGTCCCCCTGATAGCCGCAGAGCCGCGCCGCGGCCAAAGTCAGCATCGGGCGCAGGCGCTTGCCCCCGGCCTCGACCAGATGCGCGGTGACCTCGGGGATGCGGGGGGCATGGCGGCTGGCCATCCGCTCGCGGATCAGCGCATTCACCGCCTCCATATCGCCGGCCAGAGCCAGCGCCAGGGCGTCTTGCGGTTTCACAGCGCTCATCTCGTTCATCTCTTCCCCTCGACGGGCCGTGTCGGGACGGGTAGGGATCGGATCATGCGGCTTCTCGTCTCGACCACCGATCCGACGCTGATCCCCTTCGCCCAGGCCCTGCTTGCGGGCGAGGGTATAGCGGCCTTTGAACTGGACGTCCACATGAGCATCCTCGAAGGTTCGGGCTTCCTTTTGCCCCGCCGCCTGATGGTGGCCGAGCGCGACTGGTTCATCGCCCGGGCCGTGCTGGTGGACAACGACTTCCCCGGGGATGCCTTGCGGTGAGCCTGACGCGCGACGCATTCCTGTGCGGGCGGCTGCATTTGTGGCAGCCGGAAAAGGGCTATCGGGCGGCCAATGATGCGGTGCTGCTGGCGGCGGCCTGCCCTGCCGCCCCGGGGCAAAGCGTGCTGGACCTGGGCTGCGGGGCGGGGGCGGCCTCGCTGTGCCTGGGCGCCCGGGTGCCGGGGCTGGTGCAGGCGGGGCTGGAGCTGCAGGAGGATTATGCCGCCCTCGCCCGGCGCAATGCGGCCGAGAACGGGATGGCGCTGGAGGTGGTGACGGGCGACCTGACCGCGATGCCGGGAGCGCTCCGCCGCGGCTTCGACCAGGTGATCGCCAATCCGCCGTTTTATCCGCGCGGCGGCACGCCCTCGCCCGTGGCCGGGCGCGACATCGCCTTGCGGGCGGAGCTGGGGTTGGCGCATTGGGTCCAGGCGGCGGCGCGGCGGCTGGAGCCGGGCGGCTGGCTGACGATGATCTTTTCGACCGAGGGCCTGCCGGAGGTGCTGGGCGCCTTGGAGAAACTCGGCTCGGCGGCGCTTTTGCCGCTGGCCCCCCGTGAGGGGCGCGCGGCCAAACGGCTGATCCTGCGGGCGCGAAAGGGGGGGCGTGCGGGGTTCCGGCTTTTCGCACCGGTGGTGCTGCACCGCGGCCCGGAGCATGAGGGCGACCGCGAAGGCTATACGCCGCGGGCCAATGCGATACT
>CAMFIX010000105.1 GCA_945952425.1 uncultured Pseudorhodobacter sp.
CCGTAAGCCGCTGGATTTACTGGAACATGAACTACCATGTCGAACATCATATGTTCCCCATGGTGCCCTATCACGCGCTGCCCCGCCTGCATGAGCTGGTCAAGGCCGACTATCCCGAACCCTGCAGATCCATGCTTCAGGCCTATGCCGAGATGATCCCGGCGGTCATCCGCCAACGCCACGAGAAAGGTTACTACTTGAAGAAGACCCTGCCGCCCACCGCCCGCCCCTATCGCGAAGACCTGGCCCAACCGGCCCCCTCGCGCGAGGAGATGCGCTGATGTGGGTCCAAGCCTGTGCCGTCGACGACATCGACCCCGAAGACCTGGTGCGCTGGGACCACGCGGGGCGGACCTTTGCGATCTACCGCGACGCCAAGGGCGCGGTCTTTGCCACCGACGGGCTTTGCACGCATGAGAATGTCCATCTCTGCGACGGGCTGGTCATGGATGACGAGATCGAATGCCCCAAGCACAACGGCCGCTTCAACTACAAGACGGGCGAGGCGAAACGGCTGCCCTGCGTGGCTCGTCTGAAGACCTGGCCCGCGCGGGTCGTGGACGGCATGGTGGAGGTCGAGCTGTGAGGAAACGTCCCACCGTTGCCGATCTGCGCGCGCTGAAGGGCAAGCGGCAGCTGACCATGCTGCGGATCTTTACCGTGGAGGAGGCCGCCGCGGCGGAAGAGGCCGGGATCGACGTGGCCTCGGTCCCGCCCTCGCTGATCCGCCATCCCGACTTTCGGGCGGCCGCGCCGGGGCTTTTTGCCATGACCGGGGTCGATCACCGCGAGATGGGCAGCCGCGAGGACTATCTGCGGCTGTCCTGCGAGATGCTGATGAAGGGGGCCGATGCGATGTATTGCTCGGCCAGCCTCGACACAGTGGCTTACCTCGCGCGCGAACATATCCCGGTGGTGGGGCATGTGGGGCTGGTGCCCTCGCGCGCCACATGGACGGGGGGGTTCAAGGCGGTGGGCAAGACGGCCGAGCAGGCGCTGGCCTTGCTGGCCGAATGCCAGGCCTATGAAGACGCCGGTGCCTTCGCCGTGGAAATCGAGGTCGTGCCCGAGGCCGTCGCCGCCGAGATCAGCCGCCGGATGAAGAAGCTGCTGCTGTGGTCGATGGGGGCCGGGGCGGGCTGCGATGTGCAGTATCTCTTTGCCATGGACATCCTCGGCGAACACAAGGACCACATGCCGCGCCACTCCAAGGTCTATCGCAACTTCGCCGCCGAATATGACCGGCTGCAACGCGAGCGCGTCGCCGCCTTCGCCGAGTTCAAGGCCGATGTGGATGCAGGCCGCTTCCCCGAAGAGCGCTACCTCGTGCCGATGGACCCCGCCGAGCTCGCCAAGTTCAAGGCCGCGCTTTAAACCCCGAGGTTGCGGGTCAGCGCATTGGTCAGATGCCGCGCCATCGCGGCCTCTGCCGCCGTCTCGTCGCGCGACAGGCAGGCGAGGATCACCGCCCGATGCTCGGCCAGCGAGACCAGCGCCGCCTTGGGATAGACCGCCGCCTTGACCTTGATGATCCGCGCCATCAGCTGCAGACGGCGATAGCTGGCATCGACCAGCTCGTTGCCCAGGGCCGCGACGATGGGGGCGTGGAAACTGTCCTCCAGCACCGAAAGCTCGCCCGCCACATCGGCATTCGGATCGGCCGCGGCAAAGCGTTCGGCCGCCGCCTCGTGCTGGGCCAGCATGCCGCGCAACGTGGCCTCGGTCGCGCTTTGCGCAAAGGCGCGGGCGGCGGGACGTTCCAGGATGCCGCGGAACTGAAAGGTCTGGCGCACCAGGTCGGTGGACCGGCCGATGACCTCGATGCCCGACCGCGGATGGACCGTGACGATCCCGTCGGCCTCCAACAGCTTCAGCGCGTCGCGCACTGGGCCCACGGGCACGCCGGTGACCGAGATCAGCTCTCCTTGGGTCAGCCGCGCGCCCATCGGCAGGCGGGCGTCGAACAGCGCCTCGAGTATGCGCTGATAGGCGATGTCGGACAGGAGCGGCGTCTCGTGTTTCATCGGGCCAGCGTAACGTGGTGCTTGCGGGGCGGCAATAGATGTGATTGTGTATCTGATAAATCAGTTGGCAATCCTGAGTCGATCAACATGCACCCCGGCGCGATCAAAGGCTTCACCCTCACGCGGTTCCAGTTCCGCCGCGACCGCGTGATCGGCGATGCGCAGGTGAAGTTCGACACGTTCAACGCGCTGGCCCTGGAGCTGCAGGATGGCGGCGGTCATGTGGGCCTGGGCTTTGCGCATTCCATGTGGGATGCGATGCCCTCGCTTGCCGCTTTGCAGGCGACCTTCGCCGACAAGATCTGGCCGGGGCTGGATGGCCAGCAGCCCGGCGCCCTCGTCCACCGCGTCAGCCGTCCGCGCGGCGGCAACCAGCGCGACGCGGATTACGGCTTTGGCGAGGCCCTGCAGATCGCCCTTTGGGATCTTGCGGCGCAGCAGGCCGGGCTGCCCTTGTCGGATTACCTCGGCGGCACGCGGACGAGCGCGCCGGTCTATGCCTCGGGCCTCGACTACCATATGTCGGATGCGGAATTCTCGGCGTTTTTCGCCCGGGCGGCGGGTCTGGGCTTTCCGGCCTTCAAGATCAAGCTCGGCCCGGATGCCGACTGGAACCTGCACCGGCTGGAGCTTTTGCGCCAGGCGGTCGGGCCCAAAGCCGGCGTGATGATCGACGCCAACGAGACCTGGAGCGCGAAAGAGGCCGCCGCCCAGCTGCATCTGTTCCACCGCGCGGGCCATCACCTCATTTGGGCCGAAGACCCGATCCTGCGCAGCGACATCGACGGGCTGAAGGCCCTGTCGGCCGCCTGCCCTTGGACGCTGATCAACGCCGGGGAATACCTGGACGTCTCGGGCCGGGCGCGGCTTTTGATGGCGCGGGCGACCGATATCATCAACGTGCATGGCCGCATCACCGAGGTCATGCACACCGGCTGGCTGGCGGCAGAGCTGGGGATTCCGGTGGCCTTGGGCAACACCAACCTGGAGATCGGCGTCCATACCGCCTGCGCTTTGCCCGAGGTGCCCTGGCTGGAATACTCTTTCCAGAACTACGACCACCTGGTCGAAGAGCCTTTCCGCATCGCCGAGGGCCGCATCCACCGCCCCGACCGTCCGGGGCTTGGCCTGAGCCTGTCCGCTGCCGCGCGCACCACCTGGTCCGCGCCCGACCCCCTGGCCCGCGATGCGCTGGCGACGGGGCCCGATTGCCAACTGTTTCAAGCCCGGCGCTGACCGGGAAAGGGGAGGAGGAACCCGATGAAATACCTGTTTGCCGCGACATTGGCCCTGATGGGCTCGACCGCCATGGCCGAGGAGCTGACGGTCTGGGACTGGAAATCCGGCGATCCGGCCGCTGCGAGCTATATCGCCGCCGCCAAGACGGCCTTCGAGGCCGCGCATCCCGGGGTGACGGTCAATTTCGTCATGCAGCCGAACGACCAGTATTACACGCTGCTGGGCACGGCCTTGTCCTCGGGATCGGGGCCGGATGTCTTCCTGATGAACGGCGGCGCGCAGGCCAAGGCGCGGTTCGGCGCGCTGACCGACCTGACCGCCGAAGCCAAGGGCCTGGCCGGGCTGCCGGAATTCTCGGATGGCGCGGTGGTCCATGCCCTGCCGATCACGATCCAGGGCTTCGTCGTCTATTACAACAAGAAGCTTTACGCCGATGCGGGGCTCGACCCCGCCAAGCCGCCGACCACCTGGGACGAGCTGAAGAAGGTCTGCGAGGCGATCAAGGCGAAGGGTGCTGCGCCCTGCTTTGCCATGGGCAACAAGGAAGGCTTCGGGGCGGAGTTCTTCGTCTCCAGCCTCGCCGCCTCGATGCTGACGGCGGACGAACAGGCGGCTTTCGCCAAGGGCGAGCTGAAATGGTCCAGCCCGAAGATGAAGGCCATCCTGCAGGCCTTCGTCGACACGAAAGACTGGGGCTGGTATGAGGACGGCGCCAATTCCACCGCCAAGTTCATGGATGAATACGAGATGTTCATGCGCGGAGAAGGGGCCAACACCATCGGCCTTCTGTCCGACGTCGCCCATTGGAAGCAGTTCGGCGACATGATGGGGGCCGAGAACATCGGCGCCTTCCGTCACCCGGCGCCGGATGCGGTGACCTTGGCGGCGGATGGCGGGCCGATGATGCCGCTTGCGGGCGGGATCGGCTATGGCGTGAACAAGGCCGGCAAGAACGTGGCTTTGGCGACCGACCTGGTGAAGACCCTGGCCGATGCGGGCCCCATCGCCGCCTTCGCCAAGGACGCCGGCATCCTGCCCGCCAATCCGGCGGTGGATACGTCCTCGATGTCCTCGCCCACGCTGACCACGATCCTGCCCTGGACGACCTCGGCCGCCGCACCCATGGCCCATGCCAATGCCTCCGCCGCCGAGCTGGAGGCGCTGCACCAGCAAAGCCAGCTGCTGCTGAACGGCGAGACCACGGTCGACAAGGCCGCCGCCGCGCTGGACGAGGTGCAAGCCAAGGCCCACGCCGGATGAGCCCCGAGAGACGCACCGCCTGGGCCTTTCTCGCCCCCTCGCTGGTGCTGATCGCCATCTTCCGCATCGCCCCCCTGATCTGGGGGGCGCAGCTCTCTTTGACCGACGCCCGCGGCATCACCCCGGGCGCCTTCATCGGGCTGGAGAACTACCGCGAGCTGGCCTTCGACCCGGCCTTCCGCGATTCGATCTCCAACACGATCCTGCTGATCGCGACTTTGCCGGTCTGGGTCTGCTTTCCGTTGCTGCTGGCGATCCTGATCCATCAGGGTGTGCCGGGAGGCCGCTTTTACCGCGCGACCTATTTCTTCCCGGCGATCCTGTCCTCGGTCATCGTCGGTTCGATCTTCAACACCCTTCTGCGCCGGGATGGCGCGGTCAATGCCGCCCTGAAACTGGTCGGCATCGCGCCGACCGACTGGTTGGGAAGCTCGCACACCGCCCTTCTGTCGCTGATCGCCGTGCAGCTTTGGGCGACCTTCGGGATGTCCTTGCTGATCTTCCTCGCAGGCCTCTCCACCGTCCCGCAAGACATGATCGAGGCCGCGCGGCTGGATGGCGCGCGGCTGCGCCACCTGGTCTGGTTCATCATCATCCCCGCTTTGCGCCCCATCATCGAATTCGTGGCCGTGGTGACGACGATCGGCATCCTGACCTCGATGTTCGGGCTGATCTATGTGCTGACCGCGGGCGGCCCCGGCACCTCCACCACTTTGCCGGAGTTCCTGATCTGGCTTGAACTCGGCAAGCTGAACCGCCCCGGCTATGCGGCCGCGATTTCCATGGTGCTGTTCGCGCTGATGGCGGGGCTGGCCTGGGCGCAGATCCGCATCATGCAAAGGAATGCCGATGTCTAAGCGGCTGCTCTCCATCCCCATGGCGCTGATCGCTTTAAGCTGCCTTTACCCCCTCTTCTTCGCCCTGAACAATGCGCTGAAGACCAACAAGGAGGATATCCTGAACCGCTTCGGCCTGGCGACCTCGCCCACCTTCGAGAACTTCACCCAGGCCTGGACCCGCTCGCATCTGTCGGACTACTTCCTGAACTCGGTGACCGCGACCGTTGGCGCGGTGCTGCTGTTGATGCTGCTGGCCTCGATGGCCGGCTTCGCACTGGCGATCCTGAGGTTCCCGCTGCGCCACCTGGTCTTCATCGCCATCCTCGCCAGCCTGATGATCCCGGTGCAGGTCGTGCTGGTGCCCTTCTACAAGACCGTCATCGCCTTTGGCCTGTTGAACACGCGGATCGGCCTGATCCTCAGTTACACCGCCTTCTTCCTGCCCTTCTCGATCTACCTGATGACCTCGTTCTACGCCGGTCTGCCGCGAGAGCTGACCGAGGCCGCCCGCATCGACGGCGCCCGCTTCTGGCAGGTCTGGTGGTTCGTCATGCTGCCCCTGGGCAAGCCCGCGCTGATTACCCTGGGGATTCTCAACGCGCTATACTGCTGGAACGACGTGCTGATCTCGCTCTTGGTGCTGCAGGACAAGCGCACGCTGATGGTGGGCATCGCGGCCTTGCGGGGCGAGTATACGACCAACATCCCGCTTCTGTCGGCCGGCATCGTGCTGGCGGCTTTGCCCATCGTGGCCATCTATCTCATCTTCCAACGCCAGATCGTGAACGGCATCGCCACTGGCGCGGTAAAGGGCTGAAATGTCAGAATTATCCTTGACGGGTGTCACCAAGGCCTTCGGCGGCGTGCAGGTCATCCAGGGCGTGGACCTTTCCATCGAGAAGGGCGAGTTCGTCGTCTTCGTCGGGCCTTCGGGCTGCGGCAAGTCCACCCTGTTGCGGATGATCGCGGGGCTGGAGACGACCTCTTCCGGCACGATCCATATCGCGGGCGAGGATGTCACCAAGGCCGAACCCTACGACCGCCATATCGCCATGGTCTTCCAGAGCTATGCTTTGTATCCGCACATGACGGTCGCCGAGAACATGGGCTTTGCGCTCCGCCTGCAAGGCGTCGCCGCGCCCGAGCGTCGCGCCTTGGTCACCGAGGCCGCCCGCATCCTGCAGATCGAGCCGCTCTTGGACCGCAAGCCCGCCCATCTTTCCGGCGGCCAGCGCCAGCGTGTCGCCATCGGCCGGGCGATCACCCGGCATCCCAAGGTTTTCCTCTTCGACGAGCCTTTGTCGAACCTCGATGCCGAACTGCGCGTGCAGACAAGGCTGGAGATCGCCCGGCTGCACCAGGCCCTTGGCGCGACGATGATCTATGTCACCCATGACCAGACCGAGGCGATGACTTTGGCGCACCGCATCGTCGTCCTGCGCGCCGGGCGGATCGAGCAGGTCGGCCGCCCGACCGACCTTTACGACGACCCCGACAACCTCTTCGTCGCGGGCTTCATCGGCAGCCCGAAGATGAACTTCCTGCCCGTGCAGGCCAGCGGGCCGCGAGAGATCACCGTCGCCGGTCAGACCCTGACCTTGGCTTTGTCAGTGCCCCTGCCAACCGGCCCGCTGACCCTGGGCCTGCGCCCCGAACACCTGTCGGGCGAAGGGCCGCAGGTCACCCTGGTCGCCGAGGTGGTCGAGCAACTCGGCCAGACCTCCTACGCCCATGGCAAGATCGACGGCACCCCGGTCATCGCCGAGGTGCGTGGTCACCGGCCCCAGGTCGGCGAGGCGATCCCGTTGACGCTGAACCCCTCCCGCGCCTTGGTGTTCGGCGCGGACGGTCAGCGCCTGCGCTAAGCCTGGCCGGCAAAAGTGGTCTCCGGTTTTGCCGAAAGCCAGGCGGGTTTGGCGTTCACCACACCGTCAGCCCGCCATCCACGGCCAGGATCGCCCCGGTGACCAGGCTCGCCGCCGGAGAGGCCAGGAACAGCACCGCCGCCGCCACCTCGTCGGGTTTTCCCATCCGGCCCAGAGGCGTATCGGCCAGCCAGACCGGGATACGCGCCTTGTTGGCCTCGACGGCCAGCACCATCGGCGTCTCGATATAGGTCGGCGCCACGGCATTGACGCGGATGCCATGCGGCGCCCATTCGGCGGCGAGGTTCCGTGTCAGGTGATGCACCGCGGCCTTCGAGGTGTTGTAGGCCGTCTGCGCCTGGGGCCGGTTGACGATCGTGCCCGACATGCTGCCGATGTTCACGATCACCCCCCGTTTCGCCGCGATCATTGCGCGCCCAAAGGCCCGGGCGCACCAGAAGACGCCGTTGACGTTGACCTCCATCATCAGGCGCCATTCCTCGTCGGACAGGTTTTCCGCCGAGGTGCCATTCCGCCCCACGCCCGCATTGTTCACGAGGATGGAGGGCGTCCAGTCTCCCAGCTCTGCCGCGCAGGCGTCCATCCGGGCGGGGTCGGTCACGTCGCCCTGAATGGCCCGCGCGGCAAAGCCCTTGGCGCGCAAGCCCTCCGCCGCGGCTTCGGCCACGGCAAGGTCAGGCTCCAGGATCACCAGCCGCGCCCCGGCCTCGCCCAAAGCCTCGGCGCAGGCGAGGCCGATGCCCCGCCCGCCGCCGGTGATGAGGGCGGTCTCTCCCGCCAGGAGGAAGCGTTCCAGGTACATCAGATGTCGAACGCCGCCGGCAGGATGATGACGTCGCGGATCGTCACCGTCCGCGGCCGCGACAGCATGAAGACCGCCGTGGCGCCGATCTCTTCGGCCCCCAGCAGCGCGCCATCCGCCTTGGCCTTGGCCAGCCTCTCCGGCAGCCAGTCCTTCAACAAAGCGGTCTCCACCGGCCCGGGCGAGAGTTCGCCCACCCGGATGCCGTGCTTCAAAACCTGCCGCCGCACCGCGTTCACAAAGGCGGTGACGGCGTGTTTCGAGGCGGTGTAGATCGGCTCCCACACCACCGGCGTATGGCCCGCGACGGAAGAGGTCGCCAGGATGTCGCCCATCCCGCGCGCGATCATATGTGGCAGGATGCGGTGGATGCAGCGGAAGACGGCGTTGATGTTCAGGTAAAGCATCCGGTCCCAGGCATCGGCATCGCCCGTCCAGGCCTCGCCCGCGATATAGGCGCCGGCATTGGCGTGGAAGATGTCCAGATGCGGCACCAGCGCCAGGATGCCGGGCAGGATCGCGTCGATGGAGGCCGGGTCCAAGAGGTCGGCCACCAGGGGCAGGGCCTTGGGGCCGAGGTCTTTGCAGAGGGTGGCCATCGCGGCCGCGTCGCGGTCGATCAGCACGACCGTGGCGCCCTCGGCCAGATAGGCCTTCACGCAGGCGAGCCCGATGCCCGAGGCGGCGCCGGTGATGGCTATGGTCTTGTTTTCAAGCAGCATGTCATGTCCTTGATGCGATGAAATGGTCCAGCTCTTGCAGCGTGCCCGCGCCCTCCATGGGCCCCAGCAC
>CAMFIX010000106.1 GCA_945952425.1 uncultured Pseudorhodobacter sp.
GCGCGGCGATGCGCCCAAGGGCGCCAGCTTCAGCGCCCATCCGGAGGGTTTCGCCAATTCGGTCGAGCTGGTCGCAGCCCTGACCGAGCGCGGCTTCAAGACCCGCGTCGGCGCCTATCCCGAGCGTCACCCCGATTCGGCCGATGCCAAGGCCGATATCGCCTGGCTGAAGGCCAAGCTCGATGCCGGGGCCTCTTCGGCCATCACCCAGTTCTTCTTCGAGGCCGAGACCTTTCTGCGCTTCCGCGATGCCTGCGTTAAGGCCGGCATCACCGCCGAGATCTTCCCCGGCATCCTGCCGATCCAAAGCTGGGAGGGCGCCAAGCGCTTCGCCCAGCGCTGCGGCGCCCATGTGCCGGGGCGGCTGGACGAGGGCTTCACCGTGGCCGCCCGCGACGGCCGCGAGGGGCTTTTCGCGCTGGCACAATGCACGACGCTGTGCGACCGGCTGATCTCGGAAGGCGTCGGCGCCTTGCATTTCTATACGCTGAACCGCCCGCACCTGACGCGGGAGGTCGTGCGCGCCCTCGGATTGTCCCCCGAGATCGCGCTGGAAAAGGTGGCCTGAGCCTGACCCCAAGTCGCAAACCTTGGGCCACCCCGTCTCCCTGTTGGGCGCTGCCAAGCGCCTGGCGTCCCTCCGGCCCGAGGCAACTCGGGCCGGTTTTTTATGGCCCCCGATCCGCCGCGTAGGGCGGGATTGATCCCGCCGCCCCGCCGCTTTTCGCGCCTTTTGCCCGATTTTCCGCCTTTCCCGGAAAGAGCTTTCGCCCCCGGCCGCAAGCCAAGGCTGGACAAGTGCCCCGTCCTGTCGCCCAATGGGGATGCGCCGCCCCTTTCCGCCGCATCGGGGGGCGGGTGCAGAACCAGACCGCGGCGAGGTTGACCATGGCAGAGCTCGCGTTTCACCTGAACGGAACGCCGGTGTCGCTGGCCGGCGTCTCTCCGACGCGGACGCTCCTGGATTGGCTGCGCGAGGACCGCGGGCTGAAGGGCACGAAAGAGGGCTGCAACGAGGGCGACTGCGGGGCCTGCACGGTGATGGTGCAGGACGAAAACGGCGCGAGGGCGCTGAATGCCTGCATCCTCTTCCTGCCGCAACTCGCCGGCAAATCGGTCACCACGGTCGAGGGGCTGAGCCCGGACGGCAAGCCCCACCCGGTACAAGAGGCGATGGTCGCCCATCACGGCAGCCAATGCGGCTTTTGCACCCCGGGTTTCGTCATGTCGCTCGCCACCGCGCATCTGACGGGCGAGCGCGACCACGACATGGTGCTGGCGGGCAACCTGTGCCGCTGCACGGGATACGCCCCGATCATAAGGGCGGCAGAGGCGGCCTCCGACCTGCCTGTTCCGGGTCACATGGGCGGGGGGTTTCCAAAGGGGGATGAATCCCCCTTTGGCGAGGGGGGTTCGGGGGGGCGAGAAGCCCCCCCGACCTTGGACGCTTTCGCCACCTGGTACGAAGAAAACCCCGATGCCACCCTGATCGCCGGGGCCACCGATGTCGGCCTTTGGGTGACCAAACAGCTGCGCGACCTGCCCAAACCTGCTTTCCTCGCCCCCCTGGCCGAGCTGAACCGCATCGCCCCCGCGGGCGACCGGCTGGTGATCGGCGCCGGCGTCACCATCGAGACCCTGCGCAAGGCCCTCACCGACAGCCACCCCGACTTCGCCCGCATGCTGCGGCGCTATGCCTCGCTGCAGGTCCGCAATGCCGCAACGATCGGCGGCAACATCGCCAATGGCTCGCCCATCGGCGACGGCCCGCCCGCGCTGATCGCCATGGGCGCCACCCTCACCCTGCGCAAGGGCGCCACCCGGCGGGTGCTCCCGCTGGAGGATTTCTTCCTCGCCTACCGCAGCCAGGACCGCCGCCCCGGCGAGTTCGTCGAAAGTGTCTCGATCCCGGCCAACGCACCGGATTTGCGCTGCTACAAGGTCTCCAAACGCTTCGACCAGGATATTTCGGCGGTGCTGGGCTGCTTCGACCTGACCGTCGCCGATGGAAAGGTCACCGCCGCCCGCATCGCCTTCGGCGGCATGGCGGGCACGCCCAAGCGCGCGGCCCATGTCGAGGCCGCGCTGATCGGGCGCCCCTTCTCGGCCGAGGGCATCGCCCCCGCCCGCGCCGCCTTCGCCCTGGATTTCCAGCCGATGACCGACATGCGCGCCTCTGCCGCCTATCGCCTGACGGTCGCGCAGAACCTGCTGACCCGCTACCTGCTGGACCGCCAGGGC
Source organism: uncultured Pseudorhodobacter sp. (assembly GCA_945952425.1). Lineage (GTDB taxonomy): Bacteria > Pseudomonadota > Alphaproteobacteria > Rhodobacterales > Rhodobacteraceae > Stagnihabitans. The sequence goes on from CAMFIX010000106.1 coordinate 2,242, forward strand.
ACGCCCACCAATGTGCTGGAGGTCGCGCCATGACGATGGGCCAGTCGCTTCCCCATGATTCCGCCCCGCTGCATGTCTCGGGCCGGGCGACTTATGTCGACGACATCCGCCTGCCCGAGGGGGCGCTGCACCTGGCCTTCGGGCTTTCCACCGTGGCGCATGGCGAGATCACCGGGATGGACCTTTCCGCCGTCCGCGCCGCGCCGGGGGTGGTCATGGTGCTGTCCGCGCAGGACTTCGACCATGTGCCGGACGTCTCGCCCGTGGCGGGGGACGAGCCGCTTTTGGCCGATGGCGTGGTGCATTACCTCGGCCAGGCGGTCTTTCTGGTGGCCGCGACCTCGCATCTGGCCGCCCGCAAGGCCGCGCGTCTGGCCAAGGTGACCTACCGTGAACTGCCCGCCCTGCTGACCGTCGAGGCGGCGCTGGCGGCCGATTCCCGCTTCGAACAGGGCCCGATCACCTGGGAAAGGGGCGACCTCGCCGCCGGTTTCGCCGCCGCCGCCCATGTGGTGGAAGGCGAGATGGAGGTGGGCGGGCAGGAGCATTTCTACCTGGAGGGCCAGGTCGCCGCCGCGATCCCGACCGAGGAAGGGATGCACATCATGGCCTCGACCCAGCACCCGACCGAGATCCAGCATAAAGTGGCCCATGCGCTGCATCTGCCCATGGCGGCGGTGCGGGTCGAGATGCGGCGGATGGGCGGCGGGTTCGGCGGCAAGGAAAGCCAGGGCAATGCCTTGGCCGTCGCCTGCGCGGTGGTGGCCGCGCGCACGGGGCGGCCCGCCAAGCTGCGTTATGACCGCGACGACGACATGATGGTGACGGGCAAACGCCACGACCTGAAGATCCGCTACCGCGCGGGCTGCGATGCGGCGGGCCGGATCACGGCGGTCGATGTCGTCCACCTGATCCGCTGCGGCTGGAGCCAGGATCTGAGCCTTGCCGTGGCCGACCGCGCCATGCTCCACGCCGACAACGCGTATTTCATCCCGAACATCCGCATAGAAAGCCACCGGCTGAAGACCAACACCCAGTCGGCGACCGCCTATCGCGGCTTTGGCGGCCCTCAGGGCATCATCGGCATGGAGCGGATCATCGACCACCTGGCCTTTGTCTCGGGCCGCGATCCGGTCGAGATCATGCAGGCGAATTTCTATGCGGAACGCGCCGGGGGTTTCACACCCCCGGACCCCCGGGATATTTCTGCAAGTATGAAAGACGAGGTGCAGACCACGCAATACGGGATGGAGGTCGAGGACAGCGTCTCGGGCCGCCTGGTGCCGCAGCTTCTGGCCGATTGCGATTACGCCGCCCGCAAGGCCGAGATCGCGGAATGGAACGCCGCCAGCCCCATCCTGAAGCGCGGCATCGCGGTGACGCCGGTGAAGTTCGGGATTTCGTTCACGCTGACCTTCCTGAACCAGGCGGGCGCGCTGGTGCATGTCTACCAGGACGGCTCGGTACATCTGTCCCATGGCGGGACCGAAATGGGCCAGGGGCTGAACCAGAAGGTCGCCCAGGTGGTGGCCGGGGTCTTCGGGCTGCAGGCGCGGGATGTGCAGATCACCGCCGCCGATACGGGGAAAGTGCCCAATACCTCGGCAACGGCGGCCTCTTCGGGGTCTGACCTGAACGGCAAGGCGGCCGAGGATGCGGCGCTGAAAATCCGCGCGCGGATGGCCGAATTCCTGGCCGGGAAATACGGGGTCGAGGCGGGGTCCGTCCGCTTCACCGGGGGCGAGGTCCGCGTCGCCGGAGAGCGCCACGCCTTCGCCCAGGTCGCGCAATGGGTCTGGCAGGCGCGGATTTCGCTGTCCTCTACCGGGTTTTACGCGACGCCCAAGATCACCTGGGACCGGGTGCGCGGCCAGGGGCGGCCCTTCCTCTATTTCGCCTATGGCGCGGCGGTGACCGAGGTCGTGCTCGACACTTTGACCGGCGAGAACCGCATCCTGCGGGTGGATATCCTGCATGACACGGGCCGCAGCCTGAACCCGGCGCTGGATATCGGCCAGGTCGAGGGCGCCTATGTGCAAGGCGCGGGCTGGCTGACGACCGAGGAACTGGTCTGGGACCAGAAGGGCCGCCTGACCACCCATGCGCCAAGCACCTACAAGATCCCGGCGGTGTCCGACCGCCCCCCCGTCTTCAACGTCGCGCTCTGGTCCGAGCCCAACCGCGAGGACACCGTGGGCAAATCCAAGGCGGTGGGCGAGCCACCCTTCAACCTCGGCATCTCGGCCTTCCTGGCGCTGAGCCACGCCATCCAGTCCTGCGGAACCGCCTATCCGGCTCTGGATGCCCCGGCGACGGCCGAACGCGTGCTGATGGCGGTGGAGCGGGTCCGTGCTTGACCTCGCCGCCCTCGCCTTGGCCCTGAAGGAGGGCCCCGTCACGCGGGTCACCATCGCAGCCCATGACGGTTCCTCCCCCCGCGAGGCCGGGGCGTCCATGCTGGTCACCCCCACGACCACCTTCGGCACCATCGGCGGCGGCGCGCTGGAGTATCAGGCGATCCAGGCCGCCCGCGCCCACCAGGGCCCGCCCAGGGTCACCCGCATCCCTCTCGGCCCAGCCCTCGGCCAGTGCTGCGGCGGCGCGGTCACCCTGGTGACCGAACGCCTCACCGAGGCCCCAACCGGCCCCCTCCACGCCGTCTCCCTCGACGGCTCCCCCATGCCGCTGGCCGTCAAGCGGCTTCTGGCCAACGCCCGGTCGCAAGGCGCCCTGCCCGCCACCCAAATCCTGCAAGGCTGGCTCATCGACCCCGTTACCCCGCCGAAAACCCCCGTCTGGCTTTGGGGCGCAGGCCATGTCGGCCGCGCCATCGCCACCACGCTCGCCCCCCTGCCCACCCTCCAGATCACCTGGATCGACATCGCCCCCGACCGCTTCCCCGACCTGCCCGGCCCGATCCAGCTGCCCGTCCCCGACCCCGCCCAGGCCGTCCCCCTGGCACCAAGGGACGCCCATCACCTGATCCTGACCTTCTCGCACCAGCTTGACCTGGAACTCTGCCACCGCCTGCTGACCCACGGCTTCGCAAGCTGTGGCCTGATCGGCAGCCAGACCAAATGGGCCCGCTTCCGCGCCCGTCTGATCGCCCTCGGCCACGACCCCTCCCCCATCACCTGCCCGATCGGAGACCCCGCCCTCGGCAAACACCCGCAAGCCATCGCCATCGGCGTCGCCCACCAGCTGATGCAAAGCGTCGCCGCCCGTTCCTCTTCCCCTTTCACATTGGCTCAAATACTCCACGGGGGTCCGGGGGTGTGAAACCCCCGGGGCTGCCAGCGAAAGATACCCATGTTCGACCTGCTGATCCAACACGCCAACCTCCCCGACGGCCGCCGCGACATCGACATCGCGATCCGCGGAACCACCATCGCCGAGATCGCCCCGAACATCACGGCGCAGGCGAAGGACACCATCGACGCCACCGGCCGCCTGGTCTCGCCCCCCTTCTGCGACCCGCATTTCCACATGGATGCGACGCTCTCGCTCGGCCTGCCACGCATGAACCGCTCTGGCACGCTGCTGGAGGGCATCGCGCTCTGGGGCGAGCTTCGCCCCTCCCTCACCCGCGAGGCCCTGGTCAGCCGCGCGCTGAAATACATCGACCTCGCCGTCACGCAAGGCATGGGCGCCATCCGCACCCATGTCGACACCTCCGACCCGCGCCTCGTCACGGTCGAGGCGATGCTGGAAGTCCGCGACCTCGTCCGCGACTACCTCGACCTGCAGATCGTGGCCTTCCCGCAGGACGGCTATTACCGCGCGCCGGAGGGCGTCCAATCCCTGACCCGCGCGCTGGACATGGGCGTCGATATCGTCGGCGGCATCCCGCATTTCGAGCGCACGATGGAGGAGGGCCGCCAATCCGTCGAGGCGCTCTGCCGCATCGCCGCCGACCGCGGCCTGCCCGTCGACATGCATTGCGATGAGACCGACGATCCGCTAAGCCGCCATGTGGAAACGCTGGCCGCCGAGACCATCCGCCACGGGCTGCAGGGCCGGGTCGCGGGCTCGCACCTGACGTCCATGCATTCGATGGACAATTATTACGTCAGCAAGCTCATCCCCCTGATAGCCGAGGCGCGGATGAATGTCATCCCGAACCCCCTCATCAACATCATGCTGCAAGGCCGCCACGACACTTACCCCAAACGGCGCGGCATGACGCGGGTGCGGGAGTTGATGGCGGCGGGGATCAATGTCTCCTTCGGGCATGATTGCGTGATGGACCCGTGGTATGCGATGGGCTCGGGCGACATGCTCGAGGTCGGGCATATGGCGATCCATGTGGCGCAGATGGGCAGCCTGGAGGACAAGGCGGCGATCTTCGACGCGCTGACGGTGAATTCGGCCAAGACCATGGGGCTGGAGAACTACGGCCTGCGCAAGGGCGCCAAGGCCGATCTGGTCGTCCTTCAGGCCCGCGACCCGGCCGAGGCGCTGCGGCTGAAATCGGTCAAGCTGCATGTCATCCGCCGGGGCCGCGTCATCGCCCGCACCGCGCCGCGGGTGGGGGAGATCCTGATCCCCGGGCGCGCGGCGCGGATCGACCCGGCCGAGGGCTTCGCACCCGAATACTGAGGTCTGAACCTCAAGAGCGGTGCGTGAAATCACGCACCCTACCGCACGGCGACCGGCTGGCCCTTCGGAAACGGCCGGAACGCCATGATGATCGCGAAAGCCCCCAGCCCAAAGACCGCGCAGGTCGCATACATCGCGCCATACCCGCCGGTCGTCTCGAAGATCCAGCCGCCCAGCCAGGGCCCCGAGGCCATGCCAAGGCTCCCCGCCATGCCGGTGCCGCCCATGATCGTCCCCATGATCCGCATCGGGAAATTCTCGCGGATCAGCACCGAATACAAAGGCATCACGCCCGCATAGATGAAGCCGAAGACCGAAGCCACGGCATAGAACTGCCAGATCGAGCCCGCGAAGGCGTAAGACCCCGCCGCCAGCGCCTGCAGGAAAAGCCCCGTCGCCAGCACGCGCTTGGCGCCGAAACGGTCGCCCAGGACGCCGAAGCCCACCCGTCCGAACATGCCCGCGATCCCCTCGACCGAATAGATCGAAACGGCGGCCATCACCGACAGCCCGCAGAGTTGCGCGTAAGAGACCGTGTGGAAGATCGGCCCGGAATGGGTGGCGCAGCAGAAGAAGTTGGTGGCGACCAGGATCAGGAAGGGCACCGAGGTGACGGCCTCGCGCACGGTCATCGTCTCGGAGGGCGCGTCCTGCATCGGGCCTTGCGGCGCCTGGGCGGGCGGGCGACGCAGGAACAGCGCCGCCGGGATCGTGACCAGCGCCACCAGCCCCGCCATGATGGCAAAGACCGCGCGCCAGTCATGCGTCTGGATCAGCTCGGCGGCGAGCGGCGACATGGTGACCGGCGCCAGCCCCATGCCCGCCGAGACCAGCGACACCGCCAGCCCGCGGTTCGTGGTGAACCAGCCCGTCACCGTCGCCATCATCGGCGCGAAAAACGCCGCCACCGCACCGCCCGCACAGATGCCGAAGATCAGCTGGAAGGCCAGAAGGCTCTGCGCCTGCCCCGCGGCCCAGAGGCTCGCCGCAAAGAGCACCGCGCCCGCCAGCACCACGGGCCGCGCGCCGAAACGGTCCGACAGGTTGCCCCAGACCATCGAGGTCACTGCCATGGCGAGAAAGGCGAAGGTCATGGCCGAGCCGATCCCCGCCACGCCCCAGCCAGTCGCCGCATCCATCGACTTCAACACCACCGGCAACGCGAAGAGCGCCCCCATGGCGACGCAGCCCATCAGGCCTCCCGCCGCGACCACGACCCACCGATAGGACGGTTCCATCTTGCCCCCTCTTGATTTATGCCAAGCCCGCGACACCCTGTCACGGGGCCCGGGGCTTGTCCTGAACGCTTAAGTTTGATATCAAATAAAGATGACCGACGCAAGTCCTGCAGAGCCCGCCGAAGCCGCGCCCCCCGGGGCGGCGGCGCCCTTGGCCATCGAAACGGTGCGGGAGATTCGCGACAGCTGCCTGTGCCTGGCCACCCAGCGCGCGGCGCGGGTGCTGGCGCGGCGCTTCGACCGGCTGTTCCAGCCCTTGGGGATCACCAATGGCCAGTTTTCCATGATGGTGGCGCTGTCGGGGCAATGGCGGCCGAAACTGTCGGAGCTGGCGCAGTTCCTGGCGATGGACCAGGCGACGATGACCGCGGCGATCAAGACGCTGGAGAAACGCGGGCTGGTGGTGCTGGCGGCCGATGCCGACGACGGGCGCATCCGCCGCCCCGGGCTGACCGAAGAGGGCCACCGCGTGGTGGCAGAGGCGGCGCCCCTGTGGAAAAGCGAACACGCCAGGCTCGCCGAAGAGCTGGCCGGAGAGGCCAAGGCCATCGCGGCGCTCTTGGCGAAGATCTGAACGGGGCCAAGGACGCCCGGCGCCTCCGATGCCCGCTTCGACGTTCAAGAACCTGCAGGCCTCCCCCCATGAC
>CAMFIX010000107.1 GCA_945952425.1 uncultured Pseudorhodobacter sp.
CTTTTGGGGGTGAGGCGATTTGACCAATGGGCAGCGGCACCGACTTGATGCAGGTCAAAGCCGCGATAAGGGAAGTGTCGCATGATCCGGCGACAGGAGAACCGAATGAACTACGACGCCGCGCTGGACCAGGCCCTGAACCGTCTGCATGACGAAGGGCGTTATCGCACTTTCATCGACATCGAACGCATCGCGGGCCGCTTCCCGCAGGCGACCTGGCACCGCCCGGATGGTGGGTCGCAAGAGATCACCGTCTGGTGCGGCAATGATTACCTCGGCATGGGGCAGCATCCCGTCGTGCTGGAGGCGATGCATGCCGCGCTGGATACCTCTGGCGCGGGGTCGGGCGGCACACGGAACATCTCCGGCACCACGGTCTGGCACAAAAGGCTTGAGGCCGAGCTGGCCGATCTGCACGGCAAAGAGGCGGCGCTGGTCTTCACCAGTGCTTACGTGGCCAATGACGCGACCCTGTCGACCCTGCGGGCGATCTTCCCCGGGCTTATCATCTATTCCGACGCGCTGAATCATAACTCGATGATCGAGGGCATCCGGCGGGGCGGCGGCGAGAAGCGGATTTTCCGGCACAACGACGTCGCCCATCTGCGGTCGCTCCTGGCGGCCGACGATCCCAAGGCGCCCAAGCTGGTGGCCTTCGAATCGATCTACTCGATGGACGGCGATTGCGCCCCCATCAAGGAGATCGTGGATGCCGCCCAAGAGTTCGGTGCGCTGACCTATATCGACGAGGTTCATGCGGTGGGCATGTATGGCCCGCGCGGCGCCGGCGTGGCAGAGCGCGATGGTCAAATGGCGCGCATCGACATCATCAATGCGACGCTTGCCAAGGCATACGGGGTATTCGGCGGCTACATAGCGGCCAGTGCGAAGATGGTCGATGCGGTGCGGTCCTATGCCCCCGGATTCATCTTTACGACCTCGCTTCCGCCCACGGTCGCGGCGGGGGCTGCGGCCTCGGTGCGGCATCTGAAGACGGCGCAGCACCTGCGTGACGCCCAGCAGACCAATGCCCGAATCCTGAAGATGCGGCTGAAGGGCCTTGGCCTGCCGATCATCGACCACGGCACGCATATTGTGCCCGTCCATGTCGGCAACCCCATCCATTGCAAGATGCTGTCCGACATGCTGCTGTCGGACCATGGCATCTATGTCCAGCCGATCAACTATCCGACCGTCGCCAAGGGGACGGAGCGGCTGCGGTTTACCCCCTCGCCCGTGCATGACGCAGGCCAGATCGACCGCCTGGTGAAGGCGATGGATCGGCTCTGGGGCCACTGTGCGCTCAACCGTGGGCAGGCTTCCGCCTGAGGTCACAAGCGATCACGCTTCGGTGTATGGAAAGGCTTGCCCCGCGCGCGCCTTTGCGGAATACGAAGGGAGACGAGTCGCCGGCCAAGGCGACTCGCAGGGGCAAGGCAGAGATGAGGGCAGGCGCATGATCGGGCGGATCTTCCGCACCCCGACACCGGAGGAGGAGGGGCCGAAGGGCTTCGACGACTACGAGTTGCGACTGGGCGACCTGATGCGGGGCGAACGGGCCACGCTGGGGAAAAGCCTGCTGGATGTGCAGCGCGAGCTGAAGATCAAGGCCAGCTATATCGCCGCCATCGAAAATGCCGATGTCTCCGCGTTCGAGACGCCCGGCTTCGTGGCGGGCTATGTCCGGTCCTATGCGCGCTACCTGGGGATGGACCCGGATGCGGCCTTCGCGCGGTTCTGCCGCGAGGCGAAGTTCGAAGTGGCGCATGGCATGTCGGCCGCGGCCTCGGGCCCGGTGGCCAAGCCGGTGCGGGCGAGTTCCGAACCTCGCGATCCCTTCGTGCAGGCGAGCTTCATTCCCCGCACCGAAAGCCTCTTTGCCCGGGTCGAACCCGGCGCCATCGGCTCTTTCGCCGTGCTGATCGCGCTGATCGGCGCTCTGGGTTATGGTGGCTGGTCGGTGCTGCAGGAAGTGCAGCGCGTGCAGCTGGCCCCGGTGAACGAGGCGCCCTCGGTCGTGGCCGACATCGACCCGCTGGGCAATGTGAAAACCGCGCCGCAGCAAGGCCAGGCCATGGCCGCCGCCGACCTGCCCGCCAGGCCCGAGGCGCTGGACGTGCCGGTGATGACCCCGCGCGACGGCCCGATTGCCGCCATCACGCCCGAAACGGCGCCGGCCGCCACCTCGACCAGCACCGCCATCGACCAGGCCGTGGCCGAGGCCGCAACGGCGGGCGACCAGCAGGTGCAGGTCGTGGCCGATGCCGCCCCGGTGGTCGAGGTTCTGGCCGTCCGCCCCTCCTGGGTGCGGGTCTCGGCCAATGACGGGACGGTGCTGTTCGAAAAGATCCTCGACGCGGGCGAACGCTATACCGTTCCCGCGCTGGCGCAGGCGCCGGTGCTGCGGGCGGGCAATTCCGGCTCGATCTATTTCACGGTGAATGGCAAGACCTATGGCCCGGCCTCGCCCGGCAGCCAGGTGGTCAAGAACCTGTCGCTGGACATGGCCTCGCTGACTTCGACCTTCAAACCCGCCGATCCGGCCCGCGATTCGGCCCTGGCCGAATATGTGGCGGTGGCGACCCAGGTCTCCGCCCCCGCCGCCCCCCAGAACTGAGCCTCTCGAACTGAGATTGCAGCGCCCGCCCTGTCGTCCTATCTAGGGACGGCAACCCGGAGGCCCCCATGTCGCTGAACCCCGTCCGTCCCTGGCGCAACATCGAGCGGCGGGTCAGCCGCCAGATCAGGGTTGGCAAAGTGCTGGTGGGGGGCGACGCGCCGATCTCGGTGCAGACCATGACCAACACGATCACCAGCGACGTGAAGGCGACGCTGGAACAGGTGCAGCGCGCCGCGGTGGCGGGGGCGGATATCGTCCGCATCTCCACCCCGGATGAGGACAGCACGGCCGCGCTGCGCCATATCGTGGCCGAAAGCCCGGTGCCGATCGTGGCCGACATCCATTTCCACTATCGCCGCGCCATCGAGGCCGCCGAGGCGGGCGCCGCCTGCCTGCGCATCAACCCGGGCAACATCGGCGACGCCAAGCGGGTGGCCGAGGTGGTGAAGGCCGCCAAGGACCACGGCTGCTCGATCCGCATCGGGGTCAATGCCGGCTCCTTGGAGCGGCACCTCCTGGAGAAATACGGCGAGCCCTGCCCGGATGCCATGGTCGAAAGCGGCATGGATCACATCAAGCTGTTGCAGGACCACGATTTTCACGAGTTCAAGATCTCGGTGAAGGCCTCGGACGTCTTCATGGCGGCGGCGGCCTACAGCCAACTGGCGGGGGTGACGGACGCGCCGATCCACCTTGGCATCACCGAGGCGGGGGGGCTGGTCTCGGGCACGGTGAAATCGGCCATCGGGCTCGGCAGCCTGCTTTGGGCCGGGATCGGCGACACGATCCGCGTCAGCCTCTCGGCCGATCCGGTCGAAGAGGTGAAGGTCGGCTTCGAGATACTGAAGTCGCTGGGCCTGCGCCACCGCGGCGTGACGATCATCTCTTGCCCCTCCTGCGCGCGGCAGGGGTTCGACGTCATCAAGACGGTGGCGGCGCTTGAGGACCGGCTGGCGCACATCACCACCTCCCTCAGCCTCTCGATCATCGGCTGCGTGGTGAACGGCCCGGGCGAGGCGCTGATGACCGACATTGGCTTTACCGGCGGCGGGGCGGGCAAGGGGATGGTCTATCTGGCGGGCAAGCAGGACCATACGATGGGCAACGAGAAGATGATCGACCACATCGTCGAGCTGGTCGAGGCCAAGGCCGCCGAGATCGAGGCGGCGGGGTAACGATTTTTCGGCGAAAAATCGAATCTGCAAACCTTCTGCGAAGGTTTCGACTCTTCGCAGAAGAGTCGTCCCCATGATTTTTCGCAGAAAAATCAGCTGCGGGCCTGGTCCACGATCTGCTTCATGCCCTCTTCCGGCACATAGCCGCGCAGCATCTGGTTGCCGATCACGAAGGTCGGCGTGCCGGTGATGTTCAGCTTTTGCGCCAAAGCATGGTTGGCCGCGATCACCGCCGCCACTTCCGGCGTTGCCATCTTGTCGAGGATGGGCTGCGCCTCCCAGCCGAAAGACGCTGCGAGCCGCCCCAGCGTCTCGGCATCCGGGCTGCCCCGCAGGGCGATCAGCGCGTCATGCACCTGCTCGTAAGCCGCATCGCCATGCAGCATCTTGACCGCGATGGCGAATTGGCTGGAGGTCAGGCTGTCGGGCCCCAGGATCGGGAATTCCTTGACGACAAAACGGATATTGCCGTCGCCCTTCACCAGGTCGGCGACCTCGGCATAGGCCTTGCGGCAATAGGTGCAGCGGTAGTCCATGAATTCGACCACCGTCACATCGCCCTGCAGATTGCCGCCGACCCAGGCGCTTTCGTCCTTGTAGATCGCATCGGCATTGGCCTGCAAAGCCGCCACATCGGCCTGGGCCGCGGCCTCGTCCTGCTTTTTCTTCAGGACGTCGATCGCCTCCATCAGCACTTCGGGGTTTTCCAGCAGGTAAGCCTTCACCTCGTCGCGAAAGGCCTGACGCTCGGCATCCGTCATCTCGCCAAGGCCGCCGGCAAGGACGGGGGTGGCGGCCAGGATCAGGGCGAAGGCGATGCGCAGCATGGGAACCTCTGGACAGAAGGTTTGGGGCGTGGTCAATCGGGGCAAACCATGGGGCAGGGCGATGGAGAGATCAAGACGGGGTGAAGTCGATCCCTTCATCGTGATGGATGTGGTGGAGGCCGCGCGGGCCGCCGAAGAGGCCGGGCGCTCGATCATCCATATGGAGGTCGGCCAGCCCGGCACGGGTGCGCCGAAAGGGGCGACCGAGGCCGTGGCGCGGGCGCTCAGCGCGCCCTTGGGCTATACGACGACGCTCGGCCTGCCGGAGCTGCGCCGCGGCATCGCCCAGCTTTACGCGCGCTGGTACGGGGTGGAGCTCGACCCGGCGCGGGTGATCGTCACCAACGGCTCCTCAGGCGCCTTCGTCCTGTCCTTCACCGCGCTTTTCGATGCGGGGGCGCGGGTGGGGATGGGGCTGCCGGGCTATCCCTCGTATCGGCAGATCCTGAAGGCGCTGGATCTGGTGCCGGTGGGTATCGAGACCCGGGCCGAGAACCGCTATCAGCCGGTGCCCGCCGACCTGCCCGTGCTGGATGGCCTGATCGTCGCCTCGCCCGGAAATCCTTCGGGCACGATGCTGGACCGCGCCGCCCTCGCCGCGCTGATCGCGGCGCAACCGCGGGGTTTCGTCTCGGACGAGATCTATCACGGGCTGCATTACGGCGCCCGCGCCGTCTCGGCCCTGGAGATCAGCGACGAGGTGCATGTCGTCAACTCCTTCTCGAAGTATTTCTCGATGACCGGCTGGCGGGTGGGCTGGATGGTGGTCCCCGAAGACCACATCCGCCCGGTGGAGCGGCTGGCGCAGAACCTCTTCATCTGCGCGCCGCATGTGGCACAGGTCGCGGCCTTGGCGGCGCTGGACTGCATCGACGAGCTGGAGGCCAACCGCGCGACCTATGCGCAAAACCGTGCCCTGATGCTGGAGGGGCTGCCGAAAGCCGGCTTCACCAGGATCGCCCCGCCCGACGGCGCCTTCTATATCTATGCCGATGTCAGCGATCTGACCCAGGACAGCCGCGCCTTTGCCGCCGAAATCCTGGCCGAGGCGGGGGTGGCCGTGACCCCAGGGCTCGACTTCGACCCGGGCCGCGGCGGGCGAACCTTGCGCTTCTCCTATGCCCGCGCCACCGCGGATATTGCCGAGGGGCTGCGGCGGCTGCAGGGGTTTATGGGGGCCAGGTCTTAAGGGGGTTCGGGCAAAGGCTCCTTGACCGTCGAGACGAAGATCGCGCAACCGATCAGGATGGCGACGCCGACGAAGGTCCAGAAATCCGGAAAGTCGTTGAAAAACAACAGGCCGAAGAGGGTGGAGGTCACCATCTCGGTATAGGCGAGCGGCGCCAGCAGCGAGGCCTCGGCATGGTCATAAGCCCGCACGATCAGCCAATGGCCGAGGTTGGCGATGACGGCCAGCGCGAGGAACAGCCCCCATTGCGTCGGGCTCGGCGCGATCCAGACCAGGGGCACCAGCGCCGAGGCGATGATCCCGCCGATCGCATTGGTCTGAAAGGTGGTGACGATGGCCGGCGCCGTGCCCGAAATCTTGCGCGTCAGCAGGAAATAGAGCGCGAGCGACGTGCCCGAGCCCAGGGCGAGCAGGCTTCCCGGGTTGAAGGCGCCCAGCCCGGGGCGGATGATGATCAGCGTGCCGACGAAGCCCGCCCCCACCGCGGCCCACCGGCGCAGGCTGACGTTCTCGCGCAGAATCCAGGGCGAAAGCGACGTCAGGACAAGGGGTTGCACGAAAAAGATCGCCAGGGCATCGGCGATGGGCAGGAATTTCAGCGCCGAGAAGAACAGGAAGGTCGCGGCCATCAGAAAGCAGGCGCGGGCGGTGTGCAGCCAGGGCCTCTCCGGCATCAGCGAGCCATGCCGGGCCGCGATGGGCAGGGTGACCAGCGCGCCAAGCGCCAGCCGCGCCCAGACGATCTGCAGGATCGGGATGCCGACCTGGCCCAGGTGTTTGGCGATCACGTCGATCATCGGCAGGATGCCCATGGCGCCCAGCATGAAAAGCACGCCGATCAAAGTCTTGCGCTGCATGAGACCCCCTCGTGTCGCGGGCAAGGTGCCGGAAACCGCGCGCGGGCGCAATGCGACGGCGGCCACTCAAAATTTTTCGGCGAAAAATTCTGGGCTCCGGAAGCGCCCCTTGACGCCTCCGCCGCCGACCGGCATCCTTGGGGCATGAAACCGACCGATTGGAAGCCCCTTCGCCCCGGCCCTGTTCCGGCCCCGCTGACCTAGCGGGGCGGTTTCGGCAATCTCTCCCGAAGCGCGCCCTATTTCCGCGACCTCTTGGAGCTTGCCATGCTGCTTTCCGTCAAATCCCTTGGCCTTACCCTCGGCCAGACCCTGTTCGAAGACCTGTCCTTCAGCCTCGCCCAGGGCGATGTGCTGGGGCTGATCGCCGCCAATGGCCGCGGCAAATCCTCGCTGTTGCGCTGCCTGACCGGCGCGCTTGAACCGACGACCGGCGAGGTCACCCGGGCCCGCGGCGTGACCGTCGCGCTTGCCGCGCAAGACCCCGCCGATCTGCGCGCCACCTTGCGCGAGACGGTGGCCGCGGGACTCACCGACCCCGAGGGCGAGTTCTGGCGCGTCGATATCCTGCTCGACGAGCTGGAGGTGCCCGAGGCCTTCCGCGAGCTGCCGCTCTCGGCCCTGTCGGGCGGCTGGCAGCGCACGGCTCTGTTGGCCCGCGCGGCTGTGGCCGAGCCCGAAGTGCTGCTTTTGGACGAGCCCACCAACCACCTGGACCTCTCGCGCATAGGCCTGTTGCAGCGCTGGCTGAAGGGGAAGACGGTGATCGTGGCCAGCCACGACCGGGCGTTTCTCGATGCCGTGACGACGCGCAGCCTGTTCCTGCGGGTGGCGGAAAGCCGGCTTTTCGCGCTGCCCTATACGCCCGCCCGCGCGGCCTTGGCCGAGGCCGATGCGGCGCGGGGGCGGCAGCACGCCAATGACCTGGCGAAGGCCGACCAGCTGCGGCGCCAGGCGGCGAAGTTGAAGAACATCGGGATCAACTCGGGGTCGGACCTGTTGGTCGTCAAGACCAAGCAGTTGAAAGAGCGCGCCGAAAAGATCGAGGCGCAAGCGCGGCCTGCCCATCGCGAGGGCTCGGCCGGGGCGATCCGGCTGAACCCGACCGGCAGCCATGCCAAGGCGCTGCTGTCCTATCAAGACGCGGAAATCGCGGGGGAAAAGCCGCTTTACCGCACAGGGACGCTGTGGATCGAGCCGGGGGATCGGGTGGTCATCCTCGGCGCCAATGGCACGGGCAAGACGCGGCTGGTCGAGGCGACCCTGGCCGCGATCAAGGGTGGGCCGGGCGCGATCAAGGTGACGCCCTCGCTGGTCCTGGGCCACTCCGGCCAGGGGTTGGAGCAGCTGCCGCCCAAATCCACCCCCTTCGACCTGGTGATGGCGCATCGCACCGGCGACGGTCCGGCGCGCAGTCTTCTGGCCGAGGCGGGCATCCGGCAGGACATGCAGTCCAAGGCCCTGGGGCTGCTGTCGGGCGGGCAGAAGGCGCGGCTGGCCATGCTGCTTCTGCGGCTGACGGCGCCGAACTTCTACCTGCTGGACGAGCCGACCAACCATCTGGACATCGAGGGGCAGGAGGCGCTGGAGGCCGAGCTTCTGAAGCCCGAGGCCGCTTGCCTGCTGGTCAGCCACGACCGGGCTTTCGTGCGGGCCGTGGGCAACCGCTTCTGGGAAATCCGCGGGAAAAAGCTGGTCGAAGTGCCCGACCCCGAGGAGTTTTTCAACAGCCAGTCCTGAAAAAGGCCCGGGATCACCCCCGGGCCTTCACCTTTTCGAACCTTTAGACCCGGGCGGCCTTGACCGACTCTTCCAGGATGCCCATCGCCTCGTTGAAGACCGCATCCGGGATGGTGATCGGCGCCAGGAAGCGGACCACGTTGCCATAGACGCCGCAGGTCAAGAGGATCAGCCCGCGCTTTTGCGCCTCGTTCTTCACGCGGTTGGTGAAATCGGCGTCCGGCGCGTGCGAGGTCGGGTTGGCGAATTCCACCGCCACCATGAAGCCCGGGCCGCGGATGTCCGCGATCTCGGGGATCTCGTCGCGCAGCAT
>CAMFIX010000108.1 GCA_945952425.1 uncultured Pseudorhodobacter sp.
GGTGGACATGCCGGCCGAGCCCATGCGTCGGCGCGATCCGGGGCCGATGTCGGTGGCGGTGCGCGAAAGCGCGGTCTCGGTGCAGGAGAGCAGCGATGCGCTGGTCGAGAGCCGTCGGCAGAATGCGGCGGATGCGCGGGAATATCGCGCGGCGCGCGAGGCGGGGCGGGTGATCCTGACCTTGGGACTGGACCAGATCGGCACGGCGGCCTTGCCGCGCGACCGGATGGACCTGGCCGATGTGGGCAGCAATGAGGCGATGGAGGAGCTGAAGGCCTCGATCCGCGAGCGGGGCCAGCGCGAGCCGATTGAAGTGTTTGCGGCGGCCTCGGGTTGGGAGCTGAAGGCGGGCTGGCGGCGGCTGACGGCCCTGCGCCAGTTGCGCGAGGAGACCGGCGATCCGCGCTTCGATCAGGTGCTGGCGCGGGTGACCTCGGGTGGGGAGGACCGGGCGGGGCTGTACCTGGATATGGTGGAGGAGAATGTCATCCGCCAGGATCTGAGCTTTGCCGAGATGGCGCATATCGCCATCGAGCTGGCGGCCGATCCGGCGGCGGGGGTGGGCTCGGTCGAGGATGCGGTGGGGCGTTTGTATCGCGCCTTGCACAAGGTGAAGCGGTCCTACATCCGGTCCTTCGTGGCGCTGTTGCAGCGGGTCGATCTGCCCTTCCCGCGGGCGGTGCCGCGTGACCTCGGCGTCGATGTGGCGCGGCGGCTGGTGGTAGCCTCGGATGCCGAGATCGCCGGGCTGAAGGCGCGGCTGGCTCGGGCGAGCCGCGAGGACGAGCAGGGGGAGGCCTTGCGGTTGTTCCTGAAGCCGATCACCTCGGATGCGGGCGCCAAGGGGCCGGATCAGAAGTTCGAGTTCCGGGTGGGGGAGGCGAAGGTGACCGCCCGGAATGGCGAGCTGCGGATTCGCGCGGCGATGGACTTCACGGCGATTGACCGGGCGGCGCTGGATCGTGCCGTGGGTGCCTTTTTGGCGGCGCTGGAGGAATGACGGTTACCGCTCGGTAATTCTCGGCATTTACCGGGCGGTAACCATATCAAGTCATTGATAATGAAGGATTCGTGTGGGAATCGTGGTGAACGTGCCCCGCGCGGCTCTTGCCAGGCGGCGGGCCCGGGATTACATCCGAAAGCGTGCAGTAAGGAGCTTTCCCATGCAGTTTCACGTCGAAAACATGACCTGTGGCGGCTGCGTCCGGGGGGTGACCCGGGCCATTCAGTCGGTCGACCCGCAGGCGCAGGTGGCGGCCGATCTCGACAGCCACAAGGTCGAGGTGCAAAGCCAAGCCGCGCGCGAGGCCCTGGTCAAGGCCTTGGCCGAGGCTGGGTTCGAGGCGGCCTAGCGTTCGCCGTAATAGAGGCCGACCACGTGTTCGGCCTCGGCGAAGAACAGCCAGCGTTGGGCGATGGCGCCGGTCAGGTGGATCACTGCGATGACGGCGAAGGTCAGGGGCGACAGCGGCACCAGGAACAGCGCCATCCAGGGCAGGATCGACGATCCCCCCAGCGCGATCAGCCGCAAGACCGGCACGTGTTTGCGCGCGACGTGGAAGATCATCTCGCGCATCAGGTAATTCGGCTGGGTGTGCGGCTGTTCGAAGACCTTGACCGCGCCGATGCGGTCCAGTCCCGTGGCCGTGCCAGTGGTTTCCCCCGCCATATGCAGCGCGAGATCGCCCTTCTGGAAATGGAAGATCACCGCGAAGGCCAGGGCCAGCGCACCGGCCAGGGCAGGGGTGGACTGGCCCGCCAGAAGCGCGCCGCCGGTCAGGGCATAGCTCAGGAACAACGCCGGCACCGTCCAGTTGTTCCAGCGCGGCACGGTTTTCAGCTGGGCATAGATCATCGAGGTCGTGCCGACCGTCGCAAAGGCCCCCAGCGCCCCCAGCCAGCCGATCACCCGGGGCAGGCCAAGGCCGAAGATGTCCGACAGGGCCATCGGTGCCAGGATCAGCAGCGTGGCGACCGCGGCCACCCCCTCGCGCGAGAGCCAGGAGCTGCGCCACTGGCTGAAGGCCCGCCAGGCGCGCTCGGGGTGGCCGAGGTGGAAGGTCGAGGCCAGAAGCCCGCCGACCGTCAGCCCATAGGCCAGGCCCCAATGCAAGAAGGCGGTCAGCCCCTGCGGGGTCGGAAACCCTGCGCCGAGGAAGGCCAGAAGCCCCAGGCCCATGCCCGAGAAGGTGGTGAAGAGGATGACGGAAGGGGCGGGATGCATGGCGGTCAGCCTCGTGCTTGGGACAAGACCCGGGGAGGTTTCACACCTCCCCGGACCCCTCCGTGAGATATTTATGCAAATGTGAAAGGGCAAGGGGCGCGCATGGCCACCGGCGCGGGGCAGGGCGGCGGCCGCAGAGGCGGCGAAATCCCCGGTTCGCAGCCAAGGGCGCGCTCATGACAGTTTGCCCAGCATCTTGTCCAGCCAGCCCGCAAAGCCCGTGGCCTGGATGTCCAGGAGCGGCGCCAGGGGGGAGGTCTCCAGCCGGTCCTTCTTCCGCGGGGGCAGGTATTTGTTCGAGGGCTTGGTGCCCATCCCCGGCATCAGATCGTAGCCGCCGCGGGCCTCGACCAGGCACGAGACCTTGCTCTCGGGGTCCGACAGGTCGCCGAAATGCCGCGCTCCGGTCGGGCAGGTGCGGACGCAGGCGGGGATCTGGTCCTCTTCGGGGAGGCTCGTGTCGGTGATCCGGTCGACGCAGAGGGTGCATTTCTTCATCACCTTCTCGGTCGGGTCGAGTTCGCGCGCGCCATAGGGGCAGGCCCAGGCGCAAAGGCCGCAGCCGATGCAGGCGGCCTCGTTCACCAGCACGATGCCATCCTCGCTGCGCTTGAAGCTGGCGCCGGTCGGGCAGACGGTGACGCAGGGCGCATCCGCGCAATGCAGGCAGGAGCGGGGGAAGTTGATCGTCTGCGCCGCGCCCTCGGCCGGCTGGACGGAATAGGAATGCACCCGGTTCAGAAAGGCGCCCGACGGATCGGCACCATAGGGGTCGGCGTCGGAAAGCCCATGGCTGTGGTCGTTCCAGCCCTTGCAGGCCGTCACGCAGGCCTGGCACCCGACACAGGTGTCGAGGTCGATCACCAGGCCCAGCTGTTTCTCGACATGGGTGGGCAGCGAGGTCATGGCTTGGCCTTCTTCTTCGGTTTCGGGGGCGGCACGACGAGGGCGAGCGCCCGCAGCGCAGCCATGACGGGCTCGGGCGCGTCGAGTGCTTCGTCGGCGGCGATATGGGGCTTGGCGCCGGGATAGGGGGGCGCAAGCTCGACCTCGGGCAGGTGGGCGCGGGCTTCGGGCAGGTTCTTCAGGTAAAGCCGGTCGTCGCAGATCAAAGCCACGACGCGGCCGTCGAGGTAGAGGCCATATTCGCCGAACATCGGCTTGGCGGTCAGCGGCAGGGGCAGCGCATCGAGCAGGGCGGCGATGGTCTCTTTGCGGGTGCTCATCTTATGCCTTTCGCGCGGGCGCTGCCTTGGGGGACGGCGCGGGGGATCGGGGGGAAGGCGGGGCTGGAGGCCTCGCGGCGGCCGGCGTTTTCGATGCGGACCTTCAGGTCGAACCAGGCGGCCTGGCCCGTCACCGGATCAGAATTCGCCCAGCGTTGGCCGTCGCCCTTTTCCGGCAGAAGCTCCGAGATCAGGTGGTTCAGCAGGAACCCCTCCTTGGCCTCATGCGCGTCGTCCGAAAGCCCCCAGGCCCCCTTCCTCTTGCCGATGGCGTTCCAGGTCCAGACGGTGTTTTCGTTCAGCGCGGCCATATGGGCGACCGGCACGGTGATCTGGCCATTGGCCGAGGTCAGGCGGGCGTAGTCGCCCTCCTTGAAGCCATGCGCCTCCCAAAGCTTGGTCGGCACATAAAGGAAATTCCGCCCCCGGATCTGCCGCAGCCAGGCGTTCTGCGTGCCCCAGGAGTGATACATGTCCATCGGGCGCTGGGTCAGGGCATGGACCGGATAGGCCTCGTCGGTCGAGGGATACCAGCAGGGCAGGGGGTCCATCGCGCGCTTCAGCTGGGGGCGTAAGTGATCGGGCGGCTGGAGGGGGCCCAGCCCCTCGGCGGCCATCTGGAAGCGGCGCATCGGCTCGGACCAGATGTTGAACAGATAGGGCTGCGGGCTTTCGTAGAACGAGGTTTGCACGGCCCAATTCTGGTAGGTCATGTTCCAGGGCTTGTAGAAGCGGGCGCCCTCGGGGACATGGGCCTGGTAGAAGCCGCCATTGGCCTTGTAGGCCTCGATCTGGTTGGGATTGGCCTCGCCACGGCCCTCCGCCGTGCCATCGCCGCGGAAGCCGATCAGCGGGCCGACACCGGGGCGGCGGATGTGGTTCTGGATGTAATCGGCGTAGTCCTTGAACTTCGGGCTGCCGTCGGGCGCAACCATCGGGGGCAGGCCGAGGCGGTGGCCGAGGTCCAGGAGCACGGACTGAAAGCCGCGCACGTCGCGGTCGGGAGGGGTGACGGGCCAGCGGATACTGTCTCCCGCCGCGTCGGGTTCGCTGATCGGGCGGTCCAAGAGGCTGATACAGTCGTGGCGCTCCAGATAGGTCGTGTCGGGCAGGATCAGGTCGGCATAGGCCACCATCTCGGAGGCATAGGCGTCGGAATAGATGATCCTCGGGATGACATATTCGCCGTCGCGCTGGTCGGTCAGCATCTCCATGACCTTGGCGGTGTTCATCGACGAGTTCCAGGCCATGTTGGCCATGTAAAGGAAGAGCGTGTCGATCCGGTAGGGGTCGCCGGCATGGGCGTTCGGGATCAGCATATGCATCAGCCCATGGGCCGAGAACGGGTTCTCCCAGGTGAAGGCCTTGTCGATCCGCGCGGGCGACCCGTCTTCCTTCAGGGCCAGCTGCTCGGGGGAGCGCACGTAACCGAGGTGAGGGCCCGACAGCGGCTTGCCGGGTGCGGTGACGAAGTGCGGGGTCGGGTGGGCCTCGACCGGCTTGGGGTAGGGCGGTTTGAAGCGGTAACCGCCGGGGGTCTCGACCGTGCCGAGGATAATTTGCAAGAGGTGCAGCGCGCGGGCGGTCTGGAAGCCGTTGGCATGGGCGGAAATCCCGCGCATGGCGTGAAAGCTGACGGGGCGGCCGGGCATCGTGTTGTGGTGGTCGCCGCGGAAGTCGGTCCACGCGCAATCCAGCGAAATCGCCTGGTTGAAGGCGACCTCGGCGAGTTCCGCCGCCAGGGCACGAATGCGGGGCGCCGGGATGCCGCAGCGGGCGGCGACCTTTTCGGGGGCATAGTCGGGCGAAAGATAGCGCGCCGCCATGTGCTGAAAGACCGTGCGGTTGCCATTGTAGACCGCGCCGAGGTCGGGCTGCACGCCCTTGCCATCCCAGGGCGCCGGCATCCCCGTGCGGCGGTCGATGACGAAGGGCTGGCTTTCGGCGTTCTTGACGAAAAGCCCCTTCTCAGGGCCCTCTTCCTGCACCAAGAGCGCCGCATTGGTCCAGCGGGCGAGGTAATCCAGATCGACCTTCCCTGCCTCCAGCAGGCAATGGATAAGGCTCAGGATCAGGAGACCATCGGTGCCCGGCGTGATGCCGAACCAGTCGTCGGCCACGGCGTTATAGCCGGTGCGGATCGGGTTGACGCCGATGACCCTTATGCCGCGCTCCTTCAGCTTGCCCAGGCCGATCTTGATGGGATTGGAGTCGTGATCCTCCGCCACGCCGAAAAGGACGAAAAGCTTGGTGCGCTCCCAATCCGGCTGACCGAATTCCCAGAAGGCACCGCCCATGGTGTAGATGCCCGCCGCGGCCATATTGACCGAGCAAAACCCGCCATGGGCCGCGTAATTCGGCGTCCCGAAGGCTTGGGCCCACCAGCCGGTGAAGGACTGCGACTGGTCGCGGCCGGTGAAGAAGGCCAGTTTCTCCGGCGCGGTTTCGCGCAAGGGTTTCAGCCAGGAGGTCGCCAGCGTCAGCGCCTCGTCCCAGCTGATCTCTTCGAAGGCGCCCGAGCCGCGCGGGCCCACCCGCTTCAACGGCGCCCGCAGCCGCGAGGGCGCCTTGACCTGCATGATGCCGCTGGCGCCCTTGGCGCAGAGCACGCCCTTGTTGACCGGGTGGTCGCGGTTGCCCTCGATATAGGTGACCTCCCCGGATTTCAGGTGAACCTGGATGCCGCAACGGCAGGCGCACATGTAGCAGGTCGTGCGGGCGATCTGGGTCTCGGTCATGCCTTCGGTCTTTCGCGGTCTTCCATCGTCACCTTCGGGCCTGTCCGCGTCCATGGATAGGGCCAGTTTTCCGGGCTTGACCTATCCAGAGGGAAAGTTTCCGCGAAAATCCAGCGAAATCGGATTTCACGACCGCGAAAGAGTTAGAGGTTCTCCGGCCAGCGGTCGTGGAGGACGAGTTCTTCCAAGGGCAGCCTTTGCCGCCAGCCCCTGGCCTGCAATTCGGGCTCGGTGTGCAGTTCGGCGACATGGCCGAGGCAGAGGCAGGCGACGGGGGTGACGTGACCCGGCAGGCGCAGGATGGCGCGCAGGTCGGCGTCGTGAAAGATGCTGACCCAGCCGACGCCCACCCCTTCCGCCCGGGCCGCGAGCCAGAGGTTCTGCACCGCGCAGACCGTGGAATAGAGGTCGGTATCCCGGTTGTGGGTGCGCCCCAGCACCACGCGGCCTCCCCGGGTGTGGTCGCAGGTGATGACCAGCACCACCGGCGCCTCGGTCAGGCCTTGCAGCTTGAGGGAGGAGTAAAGCGCGCGCTTGTCGCCGTCGAACATCTCCCGCGCCTCGTCATTGGCACGGGTGAAGGCCTCGCGGAGTTCCGCCTTTACCTCTGGCGAGCGGATCACCAGGAAGTTCCAGGGCTGCATAAAGCCGACCGAGGGGGCGTGATGGGCGGCATCCAGCAGCCGCATCAGCAGGGCATGGTCGATGGGGTCGGGCAGGAACTGGCTGCGGACGTCGCGGCGGGTTTCGATGGCGCGGTAGAGGGCGGCCTTCTCGGGTTCGGAAAAGGCAGAGGCGGGCGCGAGGGTCTCGCGCCGGGGCAAGCTGGACATGACTGGTCCCCGTCATGGCGATGCCCGCTTTCCAGGCGGGGCAGCTATCTTGTCCGGCCGGTCTTCTGGCTTGGCTTCAGCCCCCGGCACGCCTTCCCGGGGCTTGCCCCAGTGGCATATCGTGCAAAGGTCCACCTTACAGCGTTGGGCACGCGGCGGAGTCGCACCGCCTTCCCGGCCTTGTTCAGGCGCCGGACGGGAAAGGGATAGTGGGAATCGAGGCCCCGGGTCAAGCGTCGCGGATGACGGCGGGGAGTCGGGGCAGGCCCCGACCTACGCCGCGGGACGGTGTCCAAAAGGCGTGCGCCCCTCCCGCCGAGTAGGTCGGGGGTTACCCCGACTCCCACCCACTCTCCCCCTAACGCGCGCGGATCAGCCGCAAGACCTCCGCCGCGGCCTGAGGGATATTCGTCCCCGGCCCGAAGATCGCCTTGACGCCCGCGGCCTTCAGCTCGGCATGGTCCTGCACCGGGATGACGCCGCCGCAGATGACCAGGATATCCTCGGCCCCCTTTTCCCGCAGCGCGGCGATCAGCTTGGGCGCCAGCGTCCGGTGCCCAGCGGCTTGGGAGGAGATCCCCACCACATGCACATCGTTGTCGATGGCATCCTGCGCCGCCTCTTCCGGCGTCTGGAACAGAGGCCCCATGTCGACGTCAAAGCCCATGTCGGCAAAGGCGGTCGCAATGACCTTGGCGCCGCGGTCGTGGCCGTCTTGGCCCATCTTGACCACCAGCATCCGGGGGCGACGACCCTCGGCGGCTTCGAAGTCTGCGATGTCCTGCTTGATCTGCTCAAACCCCGGATCGGCGTCATAGGCCTGCCCATAAACGCCCGAGAGCGTCCGAACCTCGGCCCGATGGCGCCCGAAGACCTTTTCCATGGCCAGCGAGATTTCCCCGACAGTGGCGCGGGCGCGGGCGGCGGCCACGGCGGCCTCCAGCAGGTTGCCCTCGCCCCGGGCGGCCTCTTCCAGCGCGGTCAGGGCCGCGGCACAGGCCCCCTCGTCCCGGGCAGAGCGGGTGGCGTTCAGCCGGGCGATCTGGGCGTCGCGCACGGCCATGTTGTCGATCGATAGGATATCGACCGGCGTATCGACCTTGGGCTGATACTTGTTGACGCCGACGACCACCTCTTCGCCGCGGTCGATCAGGGCCTGGCGGCGGGCGGCGCTCTCTTCGATCCGCAGCTTGGGCATTCCACTGGCCACGGCCTTGGTCATGCCGCCCATCGCCTCGACCTCTTCCATCAGCGCCCAGGCCTTTTCCGCCAGCTCATGGGTGAGGGATTCCACGTAATATGACCCCGCCAGAGGGTCGGCCACGTGGGTGATGCCGGTTTCCTCCTGCAGGATCAGCTGGGTGTTGCGGGCGATGCGGGCGCTGAATTCGGTCGGCAGGGCCATGGCCTCGTCGAAGGAATTGGTGTGCAGGCTTTGCGTCCCGCCCAAGGCTGCCGCCATCGCCTCATAGGCGGTGCGGATGATGTTGTTGTAGGGGTCTTTTTCCTGCAGCGACACGCCCGAGGTCTGGCAATGGGTCCGCAGCATCAGGCTTTCGGCCTTTTGCGCCCCGAAACCTTCCATGATCCGGTGCCAAAGC
>CAMFIX010000109.1 GCA_945952425.1 uncultured Pseudorhodobacter sp.
GGGGGCGAAAGGGCTTTAAGCAGGGGAAAAGGATTGCAAGGGGTTGGCCTATGACGCGCTTCGTTTTGTTCTCGCATGGGCGGGCCGGCACGAATTTCGTGATGAACAACCTGCGCGCCCATCCGGACGTGCGCGCCTTCATGGAGCCCTTCCACAACGAGCCCGGCGCCCGCGCCCCGGTCGATGGCCAAAGGTGGGAGACGGGCCAAAGCTCGGCTGCCTTTGCGCGGGATGTGATCTGGACGGGGCAAAAGCCGGTCGAGGGGTTCAAGCTGTTTTACTTCCACGCCCGGCAAGACCTGGTTTCGGCCGACATCTGGACTGCGCTGCGTGCGGACCACGATGTGAAGCTGATCTTCGTCAACCGGCGGAATTTGCTGATGAAACACCTCAGCGACCTGCGCGCCCAGGCCTCGGGCGTCTGGCATCCGACGACCAAGGATTACAAGGAAAAGCAGTATAACCAGGTGGTGGAGCTGCAGGTCGATGTCACGCTTTTGAACCGGGTGATGGTCGATCTGTATTGCGGCTATCACCGGGTGGCCGACATTTTCGCGGGCCACCAGGCCTTGCACCTGTTTTACGAGGATTTCGCTGCCGATGGCCCGGGGAATTTCGGCCGCATCCAGGATTTCCTGGGGCTGGAGCGCAAGATCAGCGGCGACGGCTTCCGCGCCGACACGCTGACGCCCGCGACCACGCGGATCAAGAACGCCCCGGCGGTGCGGAATTTCCTGGCGAAATCGGTGTTTGCCGATTTCCTGGCCGACTGCCCGCTGCTTTAACGCAGCGCCGCCTCGGCGGCGAGGCCCGCGCGCAACAGCCGCCATTCGGCTCCGGGCGCGGCCATCAGCGAGATGCCGCAAGAGGGCTCCGAGGTCGGCAGCGTCAGCACGCACAGGTCCATCAGGTTGCCGATCCGCGTGTTGCGCAGCGCAAGCAGGTTTTCGGTGACGTAATAGGCGTCGTCCGTCATCAGCCGGGCGGCGTTGGGCGGCAGGATCGGCGCGGTCGGGATCAGGATCGCGTCATAGCCCGCCGTCGCCGCGGCATAGGCGGCGCGCAGCTGCCGCAGCCGCCGCCAGGCCGCGATATGATCGGCGGCCTTGGTCAGCCCCCCGGTGCGGAAACGGTCCAGGATGCGCGGGAACATCAGCTCGGGCGCGGCCTCGATCGTGGAGGCCCAGATCGCGTAAGCCTCTGGCGCGACAAGGGTTCCGGCGAGGCTCAGCGCCTCGGCGACCTCGGGGAGGGCCAGGCGCGAGACCTGCGCCCCGGCCCGCGCCAGCCGCGCCAGGGCGTCGTCGAACCCCTTGGCCGGCGCCGCGCGCAGATCGTCCAGCGCCACCGTCTCCAGCACCGCCAGCCGCAGGCCCGACAGCGCCAGCGGCACCAGGTCGGGCGCCTTCTCGCCGCCCAGGGCCGACAGGATCAGCGCGCAATCCTCGACCGTATGGGCCAGCGGCCCCACCGTGTCGAAGCTCTCGCACAGGGGCACCGCGCCCTCGGTCGATAGCCGCCCGTGCGAGGTCTTTAGACCCACCAGGTCGTTCCACGCCGCCGGGATGCGCACCGAGCCCCCGGTGTCCGACCCCACCGCCGCCGGGGCGATCCCATAGGCGACCGAGGCCGCCGCGCCGGAGGACGAGCCCCCCGGCACCGCATGCGTGTCGTTGATGCAGGGCGGCGTTGCGGTCACCGGGTTCAAGCCCAGCCCCGAAAAGGCCAGCTCCGACATATGCGTCTTGCCAAGGCAGACCGAGCCCATCAGCGTCGCATTCTGCAAAACCCCGGCATCCCGCAGGGGCACCCGGTTTCGCAACAGCGCCGAGCCCGCCTCGGTCGCCACCCCCGCCGTGTCGAACAGGTCTTTCCACGACAAGGGCACCCCGTCCAACGGATGCCGCCGCAGCCCCGCCTTGGCGCGGGAATGCGCGGCCATCGCCTCGGCCCGCGCGCGGTTGGCCGTCGTGCGGGCATAGATCCGGTCGCGATGGGGATGGGTCTCGATGGCCTGCAGGAAATATTCCACCAGCTCCACCGGGTTGACCTTGCCCGCCCCGATGGCCCGGCCGAGATCGGCCGCCGTCATATGCGACCAGGTTCCGGTCATGCGATGTCCTTTCCGCAGCGCGAATTTTCGCAGAAAATTCGGCATCTCGATTTTTCGGCGAAAAATCGGGCGCTCATTCCGGGATCACCTTGCCGGGGTTCATCAACCCCTTGGGGTCCAGCGCGGATTTCACCGCCCGCATGATCTCCAGCGCCACCGGGTCTTTCCGCCGTTGCATCGAGGCGAGTTTCGACAGCCCCACCCCATGCTCGGCCGAGAAGCTGCCGCCCAGATCCTGCACCACATCCTCCACCGCCTCGATCACCTGGTCGTAAAGCCCCTCGCGCGAGGGGTAGACGGTGAAATGCAGGTTGCCGTCGCCCAAATGCGCCACCGTGATCGTCTCGAACCCCGGGTCGAGCGCGGGCAGTCGCGCCTCGATCCGGGTGAAGAACTCGGCCACCGATTGCAGGGGCAGCGAGATATCCGTGTCGATCGTGGGCTGGCGCGAGTTCATCACCTCGGCCGCCAGCTCGCGCCGCTTCCACATGGCCAGGCGCTGCGCATCCGAACTGGCGATCTCGGCATCCAGCACGGTGCCCGCCTCCATCTTCCCGACCAGGGTGTCTTCCAGCAGGGCCTGCAGGGGGACGCGGCCATCCTCGCCCGCCTCGCAGTCGCGCGGCGCGGTCGAGGCGACTTCCATCAGGATATTGACCTCGTGCAGCACGGGGAAGGGCTGGCGGATGTCGGGGCGATAGGCTTGCAGCCGCTCCATATAAGTGCGGGGCATGAATTCGAAGGCCTCGACCAGGCCGCCGGTCGCCTCTTGCAGGCGGTTCAAGAGCGCCAGGGCGGCGGGCAGGTCGGTGACGGCGGCCCAGGCGGTGGCATAGGCGCGGGGCTTCGGCACCAGGCGCATCGTGGCCGCCGTGATGACGCCCAGCGTCCCCTCCGCCCCGATGAACATCTGCCGCAGGTCATAGCCCGCGTTGTTCTTGTGCAGCTCGCTCATCAGGTTCAGCACGCGGCCATCGGCCAGCACGACCTCCAGCCCGAGGCAAAGCCCCCGGGTCGAGCCATAGCGCAGAACGTTCGAGCCCCCGGCATTGGTCGACAGCACCCCCCCGATCATGGCCGAGCCCCGGGCGCCGAACCACAGCGGAAAGTAAAGCCCCTCCGCCTCGGCCGCGTCGTGCAGCGTCTGCAGGATCACCCCGGCCTCGACCACGGCCACCCGGGCCTCGGGGCGGATGGCGCGGATGCGGTTCAGCCGCTCCACCGTCAGGAACAGCCCGCCCTCGGTCATCGCCCCGCCCACGATCCCGGTCAGGCCTGAGACCGGAACGACCGGCACCCCATGGGTCGAGGCAAGCCGCAGGACGGCGGCGACCTCCTCGGTGCTGCCCGGCCGGGCTACGGCGCAGGGGTTCGGGTGGTAATGCCCCGACCAGTCATGGGTGTATTTCGCAATCCCTTCCCCGGTCACGACATTTTCAGGGCCGAGCAGGGCGCTCAGGTCGGCAATCAGGGTCATTGTATCGTGTCCAGCAGCTTCAACACATCGGGGCCGAGCCCGTCGACGACCTTTGTGACGCCCAAGGCGTTCGGGTGCAAGCCGTCCGGCTGCAGGAAGGGCTGCAGGCGGGCGGGGTCGGGCGGGTTGCCCAGGAGCGGCGCGTAAAACCCCGGGTTCAGCAGAACGTGATGGGTCGCGGCAAGCTCGGGATAGATCGCATCGAAGGCCTTCTGGTAATCGGGCCCGAGGTTCGCCGGCGCCTGCATGGCGACCAGCAGCACGGGGATGTGCTTGGCCTCCGCCCCTTTCAGGATCGCCTCCAGGTTGGCGCGGGTCTGCTCGGGCGGCAGGCCGCGCAGCATGTCGTTGGCGCCGAGCGCGACGATCAGCCCCTTGACCTCGGGCGCCAGCGTCCAGTCCAGCCGCGACAGCCCCCCCGCCGTCGTATCCCCCGAGACCCCGGCGTTCTGCACCGTCACATCCCGCCCCTGCGCCACCAGCCAGGCCTGCAAGACCGGCACCAGCCCTTCCTCCGGCGGCAGGCCATAGCCTGCGGTCAGGCTGTCTCCCAAAGCCGCGATCGTCGTCCCGGCCTGCACCGGCGCCGTCAGAAGTAACGCAAGCGTGAGGTTGCGGATCAGGGCAAGCGGCCCATATGGAAAGGAAAAGAGGTGGGGCATGGATATTCTGACGCTGAAGGGGGTGGGGCTGACCCTGCAGGGCAATGCGGGGCCGGTCGAAATCCTGCGAGGGATCGACCTGAACGTCAAGGCAGGAGAGAGCCTGGCGCTGATCGGCCCCTCGGGCTCGGGCAAGTCCTCGCTTCTGATGCTGATGGCGGGGCTGGAACGCGCCAGCACCGGGACGGTCTCGGCCCTGGGGCAAGACCTCGGCGCGATGGATGAGGACGGGCTGGCGCGCTTTCGGCGCGGGCGGATGGGGGTGGTCTTCCAGTCCTTCCACCTGATCCCGACGATGACCGCCCTGGAAAACGTCGCCGTGCCCCTGGAGATCGCGGGCGAGGCGCGGGCGGCCGAGCGGGCTGCCGAAGAGCTGGCCGCCGTGGGGCTTGTCGCCCGGACGGGGCATTACCCGGCGCAGATGTCGGGGGGCGAGCAGCAGCGCGTCGCGCTGGCCCGGGCCTCCGCGGGGCGGCCGAAGCTGCTTTTGGCCGACGAGCCCACCGGCAACCTGGATCAAGCCAATGGGGCGGCGATCATGGACCTGCTGTTCGGCCTGCGCGACCGGCATGGGGCGACGCTGGTCATGGTGACCCATGCGGCGGAATTGGCCGCGCGCTGCGACCGGGTGGTGCGCATGGCCGACGGGAGGCTCGCATGAGCCTCGCCCTGCGGCTTGCCGCGCGCGAGATGCGCGGCGGCATCGGCGGGTTTCGGGTGCTGATCCTGTGCCTGGCGCTGGGGGTGGCGGCGATTGCGGCGGTTGGCACGCTGCGCGCCGCGATCAATGCGGGGCTTGCGGATCAGGGCGCGGTGATCCTCGGCGGCGATGCGGAGCTCAGCTTCACCTACCGCCGCGCCGACAGGGCCGAGACGGACTGGATCGCCACCCATTCCCGCGCCAGTTCCGAGGTCATCGGCTTTCGCTCTTTGGCCGTCGCCGGGCAGGACCAGGCGCTGACCGAGGTCAAGGCGGTGGATGGCAACTGGCCCTTGCTGGGGCAGGTGGAACTGAGTCAGGGCACGCTGGCAGAGGCCTTTGCCGTGCAGGACGGCCTGCCCGGCGCGATCATGGAGCCGCTGCTGGCCGACCGCCTTGGGCTGAAGCCCGGCGACAGGTTCAAGATGGGCACGCAGGCGTTCCGCCTGTCGGCGCTGATGCTCTCGCAGCCCGACAGCGCGACCTCGGGCATCGGGTTTGCGCCGAAGACGGTGGTGCGGACCGAGGCTTTGGCGGAATCGGGGCTTTTGGCGCCGGGGTCGATGTATGAAAGTCATTACCGGCTGCTGACCGGGGCCGAGCTTGGCGGGCTGCGGCACCAGGCCGAAAATGCCTTTGGTCCCAAGGGGATGGAATGGGCCGACCGCCGCCATGCCGCCCGCGGGGTCGAGGCTTTCGTGAACCGGCTGGGGTCTTTCCTGATCCTGGTGGGGCTGGCGGGGCTTGCGGTCGGGGGCGTTGGCGTCGCCTCGGCTGTGCGCGCCTGGATGGAGGCGCGGGTGGCCACGATGGCCACGCTGAAGGTGCTGGGCGCCGCGGGGCGGCTGGTGGCGGGGGTTTACCTGGTTCAGGTCGCGGCTGTGGTTGTGCTGGGCACCGCGCTTGGCCTGGGCCTCGGCGCCGGGGGGATGGCGCTGGCCATGCCCCTGATCGCGGGCGCGCTGCCCTTCCCGGTCGAGACCGGGCTTTTCCCCGGGGCGCTGGCCGAGGCGGCCTTCTATGGCCTGCTCACCGGCTTTCTCTTCGCGCTTTGGCCCCTGGCCCAGGCCCTGCGGCAAGGCGCCGCCGCGATCTATCGCGGGGCGCGCCGGGTCTGGCCCGCGACGCCCTGGCTGGTCTTGCAGGCCCTGCTGCTGGCCGCGCTGATCGGCGGCGCGGCCTGGTTCTCCGGCAACTGGCGCCTGACGCTCGGCACGCTGGGCGGGGTCGGCGCGGTGCTTCTGGTGCTGTGGGGGGCGGGCTTCGGCCTTGCCCGTGCCGCCCGCAGGCTCGCCCGCAGCCCCCTCGTCAACGGCCGCCCCGGCTTGCGGCTGGCTCTGGCCGCCATCGGGGGGCCAAGGTCCGAGGCGATGGCGGTCGTCCTCTCGCTGGGGCTTGGCCTTTCCGTCCTGGCCGTCGTCGGCCAGATCGACGCCAACTTCCGCTTGGCGATCCAGCGCGACCTGCCGGGGAAAGCCCCGTCCTTCTTCTTCATCGACCTGCAGCCCGACCAGCTGCAGCCCTTTCTGCACCGGATGTCGGGCGACCCCGCTGTCCACAAGGTGGAAAGTGCCGCCATGCTGCGCGGCACGCTGATGACGATCAACGGCGAGGATGCCCGCAAGGTCGCGGGCAACCATTGGGTGGTGACGGGCGACCGCGGGATCTCTCTGGCCGACACGCTGCCGCCGGGGACCGAGATCACCGCCGGCCAATGGTGGCCCCAGGGTTACGACGGCCCGGGCCAGGTGAGCTTTGCCGCGCAAGAGGCCAAGGAGATCGGGCTGAAGCTGGGCGACAAGCTGGGGCTCAACATCCTCGGCCGCGATATCGAGGTGACGGTGACCTCGTTCCGCAAGGTCGATTTCACCAATGCGGGCATGGGCTTCGTGATGATCGTCGACCAGAACGCGCTGAAAGGGGCGCCCTATACCGCGATTGCGACGGTCTATGCCGATCCCGCTGCCGAGGCGGGGCTGTTGCGCGAGGCCGCCCGGACCTGGCCCAACATCACCGCGATTTCGGTCAAGGAGGCCATCGCCAAGGTGGTCGAGGCGCTGACCGCCATCGCCACGGCGACGGTGGCCGCGGCGGGGGCGGTGCTGGTGGTGGGGCTGGTCGTGCTGGTCGGCGCGGTTTCGGCCGGGGTTCCGGCGCGGGTGCGCGAGGCCTCGGTGCTGAAGGTGCTGGGCGCGACGCGCGGCGCGATCCTGGCGAGCTTTGCCTTGCGTGCCGGGCTGATGGGCGCGGCCGCCGGGCTGGTCGCGGTGGCCGCGGGTGCGGTCGGCGGCTGGGCCGTGCTGACCCAGGTGATGGAGCTGCCCTTCGTCTTCGAGCCCGTCTCGGCCGCCCTGATCGTCGCGGGCGGCGTGGTCGTGACGCTGGTGGCCGGGCTGGTCTTTGCCGCCGTGCCGATCTCGGCCCGCCCGGCAGGGGTCTTGCGCACGCTGGAGGGTTGAGGGAATTCCGTCAGCCCATGGAATTTCGCGTTGAAATTCGCCGGAAATGGAATAGAAGTTCCACCAGCAATCCGGCAGGGCCGGGAGGAGGATACGATGTTGAGATTCGGTCTTTTGGGTGCCGGGCGGATCGGCAAGGTCCATGCCAAGGCGGTGACGGGCAATCCGGCCGCCAAGCTGGTGGCGGTGGCCGATGCGATGGCTCCGGCGGCGGAGGCCATCGCGGCGCAATACGGCTGCGAGGTCCGGACGATCGAGGCGATCCTGGCGGCCAAGGACATCGACGCGGTGGTGATCTGCACGCCGACCGACACCCATGCCGACCTGATCGAGGCCTTCACCAATGCAGGCAAGGCGGTCTTCTGCGAAAAGCCCATCGACCTGTCGATTGACCGGGTGAAGAAGTGCCTTGCGACGGTGCGCGCCAACAAGGGCACGCTGATGGTGGGCTTCAACCGCCGCTTCGACCCGCATTTCGCCGCGGTGAAGGCCGAGATCGCCAAGGGCTCGGTGGGCGAGGTCGAGATGGTGACGATCACCTCCCGCGATCCCGGCGCGCCGCCGGTGGACTATATCAAGCGCTCGGGCGGGATTTTCCGCGACATGACGATCCATGATTTCGACATGGCGCGCTTCCTTTTGGGCGAAGAGGTCACCGAGGTTTCGGCCATGGCGGCGGTCCTGGTGGACCCGGCCATCGGCAAGGCGGGCGACAGCGATTCGGTGCAGGTCATGCTGAAGACGGCCACGGGGAAGATGGCGGTCATCTCGAACTCCCGCCGCGCGACCTATGGCTATGACCAGCGGATCGAGGTGCATGGCTCCAAGGGCGTGGTCTCGGCCGAGAACCAGCGGCCCGTCTCCATCGAGGTCGCCAATGGCGCGGGCTATACCCGCCCGCCGCTGCACGATTTCTTCATGACCCGCTACACCGAGGCCTATGCGGCCGAGATCGCGGCCTTCATCGACGCCGTGGGCGGCAAGGCGACTGCCTCGCCCTCGGGCGAGGACGGGCTCTCGGCCCTGGCCCTGGCCGAGGCCGCGCTGAAGTCGGTCGCCGAGGGGCGGACGGTGAAACTGTCGGAGATCTGAGGGCTTCCCCGGGATCATGGCTTGCTGCGGGCGCCTCGGTCACGGGGCGCCCGCTCGTTTTTCGGGCAGAGCCGGGGGGCCAGCCCCCCGGACCCCCCGCTGGAGGGGTTTCACAC
>CAMFIX010000110.1 GCA_945952425.1 uncultured Pseudorhodobacter sp.
GGTATGGCCGGACGGCCGCGCTGCGCCCCATCTAAGCGAAGCCCCGCCAAAAGTCAACGCAACCCGATCCACGCCACCCAAACCCCCGTAGGTCGGGGCCTGCCCCAACTCTCCCTCAAAACTTCACGATCACCGAAGCGACGATCAACACCATCAACACCGTCGGCAGCTCGTTCATCATCCGGTAGCCCCGCCCCGTCACGCTATTGGTCCCCGCGACGAAATCCTTCCGCCGCCAGCCCAGCCAATGCTGAAACCAGGTCATGGCCAGAACCGAACCCGCCTTCGTCCAGGGCCAGACCATCCCCCAATCCACCACCCCCGGCGTAAAGACCAAACACAGCCCAAAGCCCCAGGCCCCCACCGAGGCGGGCCCGATGATCCCCCGCAGCAACCTCCGCTCCATGGTCTGAAACATGGCGTCGGTCTTCGAGCCCGCCTCGACCTGCTCGACATGGTAGACGTAAAGCCGCGGCAGATAGAACAGCCCCGCCATCCAGGCGATCACGCTGACCACATGCCCCGCCTTGATCCACCAATACCAGTCCTGCAAAAACCCCGTGACAGCCTCGATCATCCCAGCCCCTCTTCTCTTTAGAGAGAAAGATAAAGAAAGGATGATGATAGTAATAGCCCCTGTGGGCATCGGGATTTCCCATCCCGTCCCCGCAGTTTTCCACAGCCCGAACCCTGTGGACGACTCGGGCGCCTTCCCCGCAAGCCTCCCTGTCAATTCCTTAAGATTTCGTTAATCTGCAGGCCGCAACGGCGCGCTTCCTTCCACAGCCGCTTTTCCCCAAGCCACCTCGCGCCCCGTCCTCCCCAAGCCGCCTCGCCCGCTTTCCACATGGGGACACTCTCTTTTCGTTCCCCTCCCCTTCCGCCCCGATTTCCACGCCCTGCCCGCATCCCTCTTCCCCCGGCCGGAACAAAGCGGCATTTTGCGACGACTTACCCACAGGTGACCCATGCTCCTCCTCGCCTCGCAAAGCCAGATCCGCCTGACCCTCCTGCAAAACGCCGGCGTCGAGGTCACCGCCCATCCCGCCCCTATCGACGAGGACACGCTCCGCGAAAGCCTCCAGGCCGAGGGCGCCACGCCCCGCGACATCGCCGACGCCCTCGCCGAAGCCAAAGCCCTGAAACTCGCGCAAAAACACCCCGAGGCGCTCATCCTCGGCTGCGACCAGGTGCTGGCCCTCAAGGACCGCATCTTCGCCAAACCCGCCACGCCCGAGGAGGCCCGCGCCCAGCTCCAAACCCTCACCGGCCAGACCCACCAGCTCCTCTCCGCCGCGGTGCTGTATCACGATTCCAAGCCGATCTGGCGGCATGTCGGGGTCGCGCGGATGACGATGGCCACCCCAACCCCCGCCTACCTGGACGGCTATGTTGCCCGCAACTGGCCCGCGATTTCCCATTCCGTCGGGGCTTATCAACTGGAATCCGAGGGCATCCGGCTTTTCAGCCAGATCGAAGGCGATTACTTTACCGTCCTGGGCCTGCCACTCCTGCCGCTTTTGACTTACCTGTCCTTGCGAGGTTTCATCCCGTCGTGACCGACCCGTCCAAAACAGAGCTGCCCCGCATCCCGCTCGCCGGCGTCATAGGCCATCCCATCGCCCACAGCCGCTCGCCCGCGCTGCACGGCCACTGGCTGAAACGCTATGGCATCAAGGGCCATTACGTGCCGATGGACATCGCCCCGCAAGACCTGAAAGAGGCGCTGCATATGCTGCCGCGCCTCGGTTTCGTCGGCATCAATGTCACGATCCCGCACAAGGAAACCATCCTGCAGCTGGCCGATGTGGTGACCGACCGCGCCGCGCTGATCGGTGCCGCCAACACGTTGATTTTCCGCAAGGATGGCAAGATCCACGCCGACAACACCGATGGCGCGGGCTTCATGGCCAACCTGCGCCAACATGCCCCCCAATGGGTTCCTCAAGCCGGTCCCGTCGCGCTTTTCGGGGCCGGAGGTGCCGCCCGTGCCGTCGCCGCCGCCCTGATCGAGGTCGGCGTCCCCGAGATCCGCATCGCCAACCGCACCCGCCTGCGCGCCGAGACGTTGCGCCACGACCTCGGCGCCAAGCTGACCGTCTACGACTGGGTCCATGCTGGCGACATGCTACAGGGCGCCAGCCTCGTCATCAACTCCACCTCGCTCGGCATGACCGGCAAGCCCGACCTCCGCCTGCCGCTCGACCAGCTGGAGCGCGGGACGGTGGCCACCGATCTCGTCTATACGCCGCTGATGACCTCTTTCCTGATCGAGGCGGAAGAGCGCGGCGCCCAGGTCGTCGATGGGCTTGGCATGCTTTTGCACCAGGCTGCCCCGGGCTTCGAGCGCTGGTTTGGCAAGCGGCCCGAGGTCGATGCCGCCCTGCGCGAGGCGGTTCTGCGCGCATGACCTTCCGGCTTGGCCTCACTGGCTCCATCGGCATGGGGAAATCCACCACCGCCGGGTTCTTCACCGAGGCCGGTATCCCCGTCTGGGATGCCGATGCCGCGGTCCACAGGCTTTACCGGGGCGCCGCCGTGGCGCCCCTGCAGGCGCTGTTCCCCAGCCTCACCGGCCACGAGATCGACCGTGGCCAGCTGCGCCAGATCATCGCGGCAGACCCCACCGCCCTGCCCCGGATCGAAGCCGTGGTTCACCCGCTGGTCTGGGCGGACCGGACTGATTTTCTGCGAAAATCCGTCTCTGACATCGCGGTTTTCGACATTCCGCTGCTGTTCGAAAAGGGCACCGAGGCCGAGATGGACGCCACCCTTCTCGTCACCGCCCCCGCTTCCCTGCAGCGCCAGCGCGTCCTCTCGCGCGGCACCATGTCCGAGGCCGACCTTGCCCGCATCCTCGCCCGCCAGATGCCCGACGCCGACAAGCGGCGCCTGGCCACCCATATCGTCGAAACCCTCGACCTCGCCTCGACCCGCGCCTATGTTCAGGCCCTGATCGCCCATATCCGGAACCGCCATGCGTGAAATCGTCCTCGATACCGAAACCACCGGCTTCGAGCCTTCCGAAGGCGACCGCATCGTCGAAATCGGCGCGGTGGAGCTGGTGAACCACATGCCCACCGGCCGGACCTATCACCAATACATCAACCCCGAACGCGCCATGCCCGCCGAGGCTTTCGCCGTTCACGGCCTGGGCGACGACTTCCTGCGCGACAAGCCGGTGTTCAAATCGGTGGCCCGCGCCTTTCTGGACTTCATCGGCGAGGCGCAGCTCATCATCCACAACGCCGCCTTCGACATGAAATTCCTGAATGCCGAGCTCGATTGGGTCGGCCTGCCGAAACTGCCGATGAGCCGGGCGACCGATACCGTTGCCATGGCGCGCCAGAAATTCCCCGGCGCCCCGGCCTCGCTGGATGCGCTTTGCCGCCGTTTCGGCGTTGACAATTCGGGGCGCGAGAAGCACGGCGCGCTGCTGGACAGCGAACTTCTGGCCGAGGTCTATCTGGAGCTGATCGGCGGTCGGCAACCCGACTTCGGCCTTTCGACGGCGGCGAACCCCAGCGGGCCCCGCGTGACCCAAGCCACCCGCGTTGGCCCGCGCCCGACCCCGCTGCCCCCGCGCCTGACCGAAGAAGAAGCCGCCGCCCACCAGGCCTTTACCGCCAAGATGGGCGAAGCCGCGCTCTGGTTGAAACGGCAATGAAAAACCCCGCCTCCGCGGACGGAGACGGGGCGCATTGCGAAGCCGGCTTCAGTTGACCTGCGCGGCCTGACGACGGGCGATTTCCTGCCGATACAGGGCCAGGAAGTCGACATTGTCGATGTTCAGGGGCGGAAAGCCGCCGTCATGCGTGACGTCCGAGATGATCCGGCGGATATAGGGAAACATCAGCCGCGGGCATTCGATCAGCAGGAACGGGTGCAGCTGCTCTTGCGGCACGCCCTCGATCAGGAAGATGCCGCCGTAATCCAGCTCGCACAGGAACAAAGTGTCGCCATTGGCCTTGTTGACCGAGTTCACCTTGAACTTCGCGGTCACTTCATAGGTGTTCGGCTGGCTGCGCGCCTTGGCGTCCAGGTTGACGCCGACCTGCACCTCGGGCTGCATCTCGGTGCCCGACAGGCCTTTCAGCGCCACGTTGTTTTCAAAAGACAGGTCGCGAATGAATTGCGCCAGAACCTGCATCTTCACCTGCGGCTGAGCCGCGCCGTTTTCCTCGGTCATGAGACCCTCCAAAAGACTGCGACAGTCCTAGCAGGGCGTCAGTCTCTGGTCCATCCCGAAGGCTTGTGCAGGCGCACCGCCTCGATCTCGATGGCCTCGCCGTCGATGATGTCGGGCACCTGCACCTGGAAGCGCGCTGCCAGCCGCGCGATCACCACCTCGCGCACGCCGGGCACCAACAGGCAAAGCCCGATCGCATCGGTCAGAAACCCCGGCAGGATCAGCAGCACCCCCGCCAGCATCCGCAAGACGCCATGCGCTAGCGGCCCGACCAGATCTTCGCGCCGCATGGGCCCGAAGCTTTGCCCGCGCAGCACCGCCACGCCCAAAATCCCGCTGCCCAGCACGACCCCCCAGGTCGCCCAGACCCCGATGGCCCCGCCGATCACCACGAACAGCCCGATTTCCACCAGCGACCAGGCCAAAAGCCCCAAGATCACGCGCATTTTGCCCATCCCGTAAAAAGCCGAGGCCCCGATGGTGGACGAACGTCCCCCCAGCCCTTACATAGGCAGCACAATCGGCCTCCGCCATAGCCATGGGTAACGCATGACGACCGTCTCGATCCAGCTTCTCGTCCTCGCCGGGATTGCTGTCTTCCTGATCATCAAGCTTCGCTCCGTCCTGGGCACGCGCGACGGCTATGAGCCCACGGCCGCCGCTCCGGTGGCGCGTGCGGCCACGACCGTCGATGGCACGCTGGACGAAGACATCGCCGACCATGCGCCCGACGAGGCCAGCCGCTCGGCGCTCGCCGCGATGAAAGGGGCAGAGCCTTCCTTCAACGTGACCGAATTCCTGAAAGGCGCGCGCGGCGCCTATGAGATGATCCTGATGGCCTTCGACAAGGGCGAGATCGACCGCATCCGCCCCTATGTCGGCGACGAGGTCGAGCATTCCTTCGACACCGCCGTGGCCGAGCGCATGTCGCGCGGGCTGACCGTCACCTCCTCCTTCATGGGCATCCGCGAGCTGACCCTGACCGAGGCGACTTTCGACCGCACGACGAAGCGCGCCGAAATCTCGATCCGCTTCACCGGAGAGGTCATCCGCGCGGTGAAGGATGCCCAAGGCAACGTCGTCGAAGGCAATGCGACCGCGATCCAGCGCCAACGCGAGGTCTGGGTCTTTGCCCGGGCCATGGGCACCGGCGATCCGAACTGGCAACTCGTGGCCATCAGCGATTGAGGCGATGCGTGGCTTGGCTCTGGCCTTGGCGATCTGGGCGGGGACGGTGATGGCCGCACCCGCCCAAGTGCTTGATTTCGCAGAGCTTCCCGATTGGGACAGCGACGACCACCTCGCCGCGCTGCAGACCTTCCTGAAAACCTGCGACATGCTGGACCAGGCCGATT
Organism: uncultured Pseudorhodobacter sp.; assembly: GCA_945952425.1. Taxonomy (GTDB): domain Bacteria; phylum Pseudomonadota; class Alphaproteobacteria; order Rhodobacterales; family Rhodobacteraceae; genus Stagnihabitans. The sequence goes on from CAMFIX010000110.1 coordinate 5,545, forward strand.
GGCAGCCGATCTGCCAGGTCGCCGCCACGATGGACCAGAACGAAGCCGCCGCCCGCGACTTCTTCGAACTGTTGTTCCGCCCCGTGCTGCTGGGCCATCCCCCTGCGCTTTTCACCGGCTATTACGAGCCCGTCCTGCAGGGCTCCCCGGTCCGCACCGCGCGCTTCCGATACCCGATCTACCGCCGCCCGCCGGAACTCCGCGATGGCGTTGCCTGGTATGACCGCGCCACCATCGAAAGTGGCATCCTGCGGGGCCGCGGGTTAGAGATCGCCTGGCTCGACGACCCGGTCGAGGTGTTTTTCCTGCATATCCAAGGCTCTGGCCGCATTCAGATGCCCGATGGCCAAGTGATCCGCGTCGGCTATGCCGGGCGGAACGGCTATCCTTACCGCTCGATCGGGCAAGTTCTGGTCGCCCGCGGCGCCATGACGCCCGACCAGCTTTCGGCGCAAAGCATCGCGGCCTGGGTGCGCGCCAATCCTTCCGTCGGCGCGCAGGTCTTGAACCAGAACCCGTCCTATATCTTCTTCCGCAAACTGGGCCTGGCCGAGAGCGAGGGCCCCATCGGCGCCATGGGCCGGTCGATCACGCCCATGCGCTCGGTCGCCGTGGACCCGGATTTCGTGCCGCTCGGCACCCCGGTCTGGGTAGAGAAAACCGGCGCCAATCCGATCAACCGGCTGATGGTGGCGCAAGACACCGGCGGCGCGATCAAGGGCGCGCAGCGGGCCGACATCTTCTTTGGCTCCGGCCAGGCGGCGGGTCTGGCCGCCGGAGAAATCAAGGACGGCGGCCGTCTCGTCATGCTTTTGCCCATCGACCGCGCCTTCTCTCTCGCGCCGGACGAGTGACCATGCGCCGCCGCGGCCTTTCGCCCGAGGAGGAAGACCTCTGGGCCCAGGTGGCGCGCACCGTGCAGCGGGCCGAAGCGCATCTGCGCGCCGAAAAGCTGGCGCATAAGCGCAAACCCCTGCCGGAAGCGCCCAAACCCCCCGAGCCGCAAAAACCCCTGCTGGAGGCCTTTCGGCTGGGCGAGAAAGCCCGCCCCCTGCGCGCCAAGCCCTGGGAGGAGCCCGCGACCCCGGCCGAGCACCTGGCCCAGGCCCCCCTGCAGATGGATGCCAAGAAGCACGGCCAGATGACGCGCGGCAAGCTCGACCCCGAGGCGCGGATCGACCTGCACGGGCTGACGCTGGCCGAGGCGCATCCCGAGCTGATCCGCTTTATCCTCAACGCCCAGACCGCCGGGCTTCGGTTGGTTCTGGTCATCACCGGCAAGGGCAAACCGGGGCCGGACCACGGCCCGATCCCCCAGCGCGTCGGCGCGCTGCGCCACCAGGTGCCGCACTGGCTGCACATGGCCCCCTTGGGCCCCGCCGTGCTGCAGGTGCGCGAGGCGCATCTGAAACACGGCGGCGGCGGAGCCTATTACGTTTACCTGAAGAAGCGCTGAAGCGGGATGCGGAAAAGGGATCGCCGGTTTTCCGCAAAATCCCGCGACCCCAAAATCCTCTACTGAATCACCGGCTTCAGGATCACCTGGGTCACGTTGCGCACCGACAGCACCACCATCGGCAACAGTCCCGCCGCCCCGCCATCGCTGGCCACCAAGGCCTGCGCCGCGCCGGCCTGGTTCAAAAGCGCGATCAGCGCGGGCGAGTTGCCCAGGTTGAAATGCCCCTCCCCGGTGTTGAAGGCGCCGACATCGACCAATGTCACCTTCAGATCGGCCAGGGGCCGCACGTCCTGCAAATTCCCCAGCCGCGCCTTTTCCCCGCTGATCCAGCCCGACAGCCGCAAGGCCTTGTCCTTCTGCGAGGTAAAGATGATGAACGGGTCCGGCAGTTTGCCCATCCGCTCCGCAAGGTTGTGGAACACGTCCACATCCAGGTCGGGCGAGATCAGCATGACGCCCGCCAGCCGGTCCAAAGTCGCCCGGTCGCCCTCGATGGCCATCTGGCGCAGGGTCTCCATCGTCACGGCGCTGCCCATCGAATGGCTGATCAGCGTGATCTTCTTTGCCCCGGCCTGGCGCAGCTCTTTTAGCAGCCCCTCCAGCCCGTCGCGGGCATAAAGCGCGGAATCGCGGTCATAGGCATAGCCCGCCACTGTCCCGCGCGAGGGCCAGGCGTAAGAGACCAGCACCCCCGGCACCTTGAAATCCTGCCCCAGCTGCGCCAGCCGATACAGCCCCTCGGCAAAGTTGGTGTTATAGCCATGGACGAAAACCACCGCCTCGCCGCCGGTCCGCCGCAGCTCTGCCGCCAAGTCGCCGCGGAAGGCGGAATCGCCGGTATAGTGCCGCTTTCCGGTGATGGTGAAATCCTTGGCCGGGTCGTTGCCATAGGTGATCTCGCCCGGCTTGTGATCGGCCGGGATCGAGACGTCATAGCGCGCCAGCCCCAGCGGCCTGCGGTCGAACAGCGTCGGATCGCCCGCGGCATCGAAGCCCCGCGTCGTGCCCACGAAGACCGGCCGACCCTCGCCCGGCGCAAAGCCCAGCTCGCCCCGCGGCGTGCAGGCGACCAGGAAGACCAGCGCCAGCCTAAAGAACATAGCGGCTGAGGTCGGCCGACCGCGCCAGCTGCCCCAGGTTGGCCTCGACAAAACCAGCATCGACGGTGATCTCCTCTCCGGCGCGATCCGGGGCGTTGAAGGAGATTTCCTCGAACACCCGCTCCATCACCGTATAAAGCCTTCTGGCGCCGATGTTTTCAACCGTCCGGTTCACCTCGGCCGCAATGCGCGCCAAAGCGCCGATCCCCTCGGGGGTGAAGGTCACCCTCACCTCTTCGGTGGCCAGAAGCGCGGTGTATTGCCGGGTCAGCGCATTGTCGGTTTCGGTCAGGATGCGGATGAAATCGCCCTCGGTCAGCGCCTGCAGTTCCACCCGGATCGGCAGGCGGCCCTGCAGTTCCGGCAGAAGGTCCGAGGGTTTGGCGATGTGAAAGGCGCCCGAGGCGATAAAGAGGATGTGGTCGGTCTTCACCGGCCCGTGCTTGGTGGACACCGTCGTCCCCTCGATCAGCGGCAGCAGGTCGCGCTGCACGCC
>CAMFIX010000111.1 GCA_945952425.1 uncultured Pseudorhodobacter sp.
ATCTTGCCCCATTTCGCGGCCAGACGGGCGAAAAGCGCATCCATCGACTCTTCCGAGGCGACGTCGCATTCCACCATCTCATCCATGCCGATCGAGGCGATCAGCGGCTCGACCCGCTTCTTCAAAGCCTCGCCCTGGTAGGAAAACGCGATCTCGGCCCCATGGTCGGCCAGCGTCTTGGCGATGCCCCAGGCAATCGACTTGTCATTCGCCAGCCCCATGATCAGGCCGCGCTTGCCGCTCATCAGTCCCGTTGACATTCGCTTTTCCCCAGCCACCTATCCGTTGGGCAGGTTTAGGGCATCACTCCCGCCGCTTCAAGACTCGCTAAAACCGGAGGCAACATGGACCGTTCAGGCATTTTCGCAGGCGAAGACCCGTTTGTTCTGGCGCAATCCTGGCTGGCCGAGGCGGAAAAGTCCGAACCCAACGACCCCAATGCCATCGCCTTGGCCACGGTGGACGCCGATGGCCTGCCCAATGTGCGCATGGTGCTGCTGAAAGAGATCGAGGCGCCCGCGGATGGCAATGGGGCCTTCGTGTTCTACACGAACTACGGTTCGAAAAAGGCCGAAGAGATCGCCAGCGGCAAGGCGGCCTTCGTGATGCATTGGAAGTCCTTGCGCCGCCAGATCCGGGTGCGGGGGCTGGTGACCCGCGAAGAGGGCCCCCAGGCCGATGCCTATTACGCCAGCCGCAGCCTGAAATCGCGCCTCGGCGCCTGGGCCAGCCAGCAAAGCCAGCCCCTGTCCTCGCGCACCGCCCTGATGGCGGAGGTCGCGAAAATCAGCGCGCAAAAGGGGCTGAACCCGCCCCGCCCGCCCTTCTGGGGCGGCTTTCGCATCCGGCCCGTCGAGATCGAATTCTGGGCCGATGGCGATTTTCGCCTGCACGACCGTTTTCGCTGGCGGCGCGAAAATTCTTCTCAACCCTGGGATGTTCAGCGGCTAAACCCCTGATGGAATTTAGGATTTCCTCCTCTTCACGGCCGGGTGAGGGCGGTTTTCCGCCTATCCATTTGGACAGTTGGTCAACTTTTTTTTAACAAGCCCCTTGCGCAGACAAATCCTTTTCCGCCATCCATTGTGCCGCGAGACTTTGAAAGAATTCCCTAGGACATGGAAGACGAAGGCAATCCGGCCCTGACCATTCAGGGGCGCGTCAAATGGTTCGATCCCGGCAAGGGATTCGGTTTTATCCTCGCAGACGAGGGCGGGGCGGATATCCTTTTGCACGCCAATGTGCTGCGGAACTTCGGGCAAAGCTCGGTTTCGGATGGGGCGCTGATCGAGGTCAGGGTCCAGCAGACGCCCCGCGGCCGCCAGGCGGTCGAGGTTCTGTCGATCGCGCCCCCCGCGGGCGTGGTGCTGCATCTGTCCGACGACGGCGTGCCGCTGCCGGAGAATCACGACGATCTGCCGCTGGAGCCCGCGCGGGTGAAGTGGTTCGACAAGGACAAGGGCTTCGGTTTCGCCAATGCCTATGGTCGGCCCGAGGATATCTTCATCCATGTCGAGGTGCTGCGGGTTTCGGGTTTTGCCGATCTGCAGGCGGGCGAGGCCATCGCGCTGAAGGCGGTCGAGGGCAAGCGCGGGCGGATGGCGGTGCAGATCCTGTCCTGGGAAATCGCGATCCGCAAGCAGGAGGACTAGGGTGCCGATCCGCGCGGGCTGGGGGGCGAAGGGCAGGGGGATGCTGCTGGCGGCCGTGGTCTGCGCCCCGGCCCATGCCGATTGCGCCCCGGGCCGGGTGGATTTCCCGGCCGCGCGGGCAGGTTTTTCCGTCGAGATCGCCGATGACGCGACCGAGCGCGCCAAGGGGCTGATGAACCGGCCGAAAATGGCCTCGGGCGCGGGGATGCTGTTCGTCTACGACGCGCCGGGCCATCCGCATTTCTGGATGAAGAACACGCTGATCCCGCTGGACATGCTGTTCCTCGCCCCCGACGGCACGATCACCCGCATCGCCCCCGATGCCGTGCCGCTGGACGAAACCCCGATCGACGGCGGCGAGGGGGTGCAATATGTGCTGGAGATCAACGGCGGCCTCGCCGCCAAGCTCGGCCTGAAACCGGGCGATGCGATGCGCTGGCCCGGACTCGGCGCCACCGCCGCAGCCCCCTGCAACTAGCGCCCCGCCGGGGCCGTCGGGTCGCGCGCCCAAGCCCCCTTTCCTTCCCCCGCTTCCCCCTGTAAACCGACCCAAAGGCGGGGCGTAGCGCAGTCTGGTAGCGCGACGGTTTTGGGTACCGTAGGTCGGAAGTTCGAATCTTCTCGCCCCGACCACCTTTTGTCCGGATGCCGGGCCGCCCGGTTTGCACAACCCCACCGGAGAGAGCGCATGACGATCCCCTTCGATCACTCCTGGGCGCGCGATCTGCCCGGCACCTACCTGCGCCAGCCGCTGGCCGTGGCCCCCGCGCCGCGCTATGCGCAGCTGAACCGCGATCTCGCGCGCGCCTTGGGTCTGGATGCCGACGCGCTGGCCGCCCATCCCGAATGGTTCGCGGGCCAGCCCCCTTCGGGCGCCGATCCCATCGCTTTGGCCTATGCCGGCCACCAGTTCGGCAATTTCAGCCCCCAGCTCGGCGACGGCCGCGCGCATCTGCTGGGCGAGCTCGTCACCCCCATGGGCCGCGTCGACATCGCCCTGAAAGGCTCTGGCCGCACGGCCTTTTCCCGCGGCGGCGACGGCAAGGCGGCGCTGGGGCCGATGCTGCGGGAATATCTGGTCTCCGAGGCCATGGCGGCGCTCGGCATCCCCACCACCCGCAGCCTGGCCGTGGTGGCGACCGGCGAGACCATCCTGCGCCAGGAAGGGCCTTTGCCCGGCGCGATCCTGGTGCGCGTGGCCGCGAGCCATCTGCGGGTCGGCAGTTTCGAATTCTTCGCCGCGCGGGGCGAGACCGACAAGCTGCGCGCGCTGCTGGCCTTTGCCATCGCCCGCCATGACCCCGACCTTGCGCCCGACGATGCCTTGGGCTTTTTCGACCGAGTGGCGGCGCGGCAGGTGCGGCTGGTGGCGGAATGGATGGGCCTGGGCTTCGTTCATGGCGTGATGAACACCGACAATATGGCGCTGTCGGGCGAGACCATCGACTACGGCCCCTGCGCCTTCATCGACGCCTACGACCCCGGCGCGGTCTTTTCCTCCATCGACCGGCAGGGCCGCTATCGGCTGGAGAATCAACCCCATGTTCTGGCCTGGAACCTCGCGCGGCTGGCAGAGGCGCTTTTGCCCCTGTTGCCCGAGGGCGAGGCGACCATCGCGGCCTTGAACGACAGGCTCGCGGCCATCGCGCCCGCGCATGAGGCGGCCTTCCAGGCGGTGATGGCGCGCAAGCTGGGGCTGGCCGTGCCGAACCCGGAGCTGGTGGCGGGGTTTCTGGCGGCGGCCCAGGGGCTGGACTGGACCCGGACGTTGCGCGACCTGGCCGAAGGGGGCCCCGGGGTGTCCCCCGGGCTACGGGACTGGCATGGCGCGTGGCAAGCCGCCCGGCGCCCCGAGGCCGACCTTCGCGCCGTCAACCCCGCCGTCATCCCGCGCAACCACCTGGTGGAAGAGGCGCTGACCGCCGCCACCGCAGGCGACATGGCCCCCTTCGAGGCCCTGCTGGCCGCCTGCCGCGCCCCCTTCGGCCCCGCGCCCGAACGCTTCACCCTGCCGCCCCCCAGCGGCTTCGGCCGCTATGTCACCTTCTGCGGAACCTGAGCTTTCAGCTGGTCCCAAATGTCCCCGCCAGAGGCTCCGACCGCACCGTCGGCGTTGACCTTTGGCATCGGGCGCGCTTTGATCGGGCGCCATGAACCCGCGCTCCGACATCCATGACCGCCTCGCCGCCTCCCTCCGCGACGCCCGCAAGGCGCGCGGCCTCTCGCTCGATGCCGTGGCCAAGCTTTCGGGCGTCAGCCGCTCGATGGTCAGCCAGATCGAGCGCGGCGAAAGCTCGCCCACCGTGGCCACGCTCTGGAACCTGACCCAGGCGCTGCAGGTCGATTTCGCGGGGCTCCTGGAGGGCAAGACCGCCCCCGGGATCGAGGTGACGCGGGCCGAGGCGGCGCCGGTCATCGCGGGCCATGGCCACCGCGTGCGCATCCGCATCCTCTCGGCGCCGGAGGCCGCGGGCAAGCACGAGGTCTACGATCTCGATTTCGACGCGGGTGGCGAGCTGGTCAGCGACCCCCATTCCATGGGCTGCCGCGAGCATCTGACGGTGATTGCGGGCCATGTCGAGGTGAGTTCGGGCGAAGAGGTCGAGCGGCTCGGCCCCGGCGACACGGCGCATTACCCTGCTGACCGACCGCATGCGATAAGGGCCGCTGGGGCGGCGCGGGCGTTTTTGATCGTTCAGGACAGCTGATTCCAAGCGCCAAAAATTTTCGCCGAAAATTTTTGGCGCTTGGCGTGGCGCGCGTGGCATCCGTTTTGACGGACAGGTTTCCGCTATCTTGACTTGCGCGAGATTCGGGCGCATGATCCGGTAAAACGGAAAGGGTTCTGTCATGGCGGATGTCTCTGGCTTCAAGGCGCATCTCGGCACGGTTCTGGCCGGAATCGAGGCCGAGGGCCTGATGAAGCGCGAGCGCGAGATCGCCTCGCCCCAGGGCGGCTGGGTGACGGTCGGCGGGCGCCGCATGCTGAACCTTTGCGCCAACAACTACCTCGGGCTGGCCGATGACGCGCGGCTGATCGCGGCGGCAAGGGCCGCGGAAGAGAGCCACGGCTACGGCATGGCCTCGGTCCGCTTCATCTGCGGCACGACCGACCTGCACCGCAGGCTGGAGCGGCGGGTGGCCGCCTGGTTGGGGCACGACGACGCGATCCTATTCGCCGCCTGTTTCGACGCCAATGGCGCGGTCTTCGAGCCGCTTCTGGGCGAAGAGGATGCGGTGATCTCCGACAGCCTGAACCATGCCAGCATCATCGACGGCATCCGCCTCTGCAAGACGCGGCGGTTTAGGTTCAGGAACAATGACATGGCCGACCTGGAGGCGCAGCTGAAGGCCGCGCGCGAGGGCGGGGCCCGCTTCGTCATGGTGGCGACCGACGGGGTTTTCTCGATGGACGGCTATTTCGCCGATCTGGGCGCGGTGCGGGCGCTTTGCGACCGTTACGGCGCGCTGATGATGGTGGACGATTGCCATGCGACGGGCTTCGTCGGGCCCGCCGGCCGCGGCACGCCGGCGCGGGCCGGGGTCTCGGCCGATATCCTGACCGGGACGTTCGGCAAGGCTCTGGGCGGCGCGCTCGGCGGCTATGTCGCGGCCTCCCAGCCGGTGATCGACCTTCTGCGCCAGCGCGCGCGGCCCTATCTCTTCTCCAACGCCCTGCCGCCGGCCGTGGTCGGCGCGGCATTGGCCGCCATCGACATCGTGGAAGGCGCGGACGACCTGCGCCAGCGGCTGGCGGACAATGCCGCCCATTGGCGCGCGGGGCTGGAGGCCCTGGGCTTCACCCTGCTGCCCGGCTCTCACCCCATCGTGCCGGTCATGCTGGGCGAGGCACCGCTGGCCCAGGCCTTCGCCAGGGCGCTGGACGGCGAGGGCGTCATGGTCTCGGCCTTCTTCTTCCCCGTCGTGCCGCGCGGCCAGGCCCGCATCCGCACGCAGATGAATGCGGCGCTGACGAAGGAGGATCTGGAGTTCGGGCTCGCGGCCTTTGGCCGGGCGGGCAAAAAGGTGGGGGTGCTGTGATGAAGGTTCTGGCGAAGACGAAGGCAGAGGTCGGTCTTTGGGCCGAAGAGCGGGCGGTCCCCGAGATCGGGCCGGAGGATGTGCTGATCCGGGTGAAGAAGACCGGCATTTGCGGCACGGATATCCACATCTGGAACTGGGACGACTGGGCGGCGCGCACCGTTCCGGTGGGCCTGGTGACGGGCCATGAATTCGCCGGAGAGATCGTGGCCAAGGGCGCCCTGGTCGAGGGGCTGGAGATCGGCCAGCGTTGCAGCGGCGAGGGGCATCTGATCGGCAAGCTCTCGCGTCAAAGCCGGGCGGGGCGGTTCCACCTCGACCCTGCGACGCGGGGGATCGGGGTGAACGAGCCCGGCGCCTTCGCCGAATACCTGCGCCTGCCCGCCTTCAACGTGGTGCCCTTGCCCGACAGCATCGACGACGACGTGGGCGCGATCCTCGACCCCCTGGGCAATGCGGTCCATACCGCGCTGAGCTTCGACCTGGTGGGCGAGGATGTGCTGATTACGGGCGCCGGCCCGATCGGCATCATGGCCGCCGCCGTGGCGCGCCATGTCGGCGCGCGCCATGTGGTCATCACCGATGTGAACCCGGCGCGGCTGGAGCTGGCGGCAGAGGTCGCCGATGTGACGCCCGTGAATGTGGCGCGGGAAGACCTCGGCGATGTGAAATCCCGGCTGAAGATGGCCCAGGGCTTCGATGTCGGCATGGAGATGAGCGGCAACCAGCAGGCGCTGGACCAGATGGTGGAGAACCTGGTGATGGGCGGGCGCATCGCCATGCTGGGGATTCCGCCGGGGAAATCTCCGGTCGACTGGAGCCGCATCGTCTTCAAGGCGATCACGATCAAGGGCGTCTATGGTCGCGAGATCTTCGAGACCTGGTACAAGATGATCGCGATGCTGGAAAACGGGCTGGATGTGCGCAAGGTCATCACCCACCGCTACAAGGCCGCCGATTTCGCGACGGGCTTCGAGGTGATGCGCTCAGGGCGCTCCGGCAAGGTGGTGCTTGACTGGAGCTGAGCCGCTTCGGCACGCGGGGACCGAAAGGAGCGCGTTCCGCGCAAGATTTTCTCTCGCCTCTGGCGCGGCACGCCAACCGGCTCGGCCGCGCGCCGCGGGGATATTTGTGCAAGTATGAAAAGGGCAGGGGCGCGACCTTTGCCCTTTTCATACTTGCCCAAATACTCCCTTGCGCCCCTGACCCCGCGCCCTGGCTTTCAATTTGGCCCAAATACTCACGGGGATTTTCAAGGGGGCCGTGGCTCCCTTGAAGCAGGGGGTTCCGGGGGGCGGCAGCCACCCGGCTTCCTTCAGACCAGCGCGCCCTCCGCCGAAATCCGGGTCTTGCCGCCCAGATAGGGGTGCAGCACCTCCGGCAGATCGACCGAGCCGTCTTCCTGCTGGCCGTTCTCCAGCACCGCGATCAGGCAGCGGCCCACGGCCAGGCCCGATCCGTTCAGCGTGGCGACGAAGTCGGGCTTGCCACCCGCCGGGCGGTAGCGCGCGTTCATGCGGCGGGCCTGGAACTGGCCGCAGGTGGACACGGACGAGATCTCGCGGAACTTGTTCTGCCCCGGCAGCCAGGCCTCCAGGTCATAGGTCCGCTGCGCGCCAAAGCCCATGTCGCCGGTGCACAGCACGATGGTGCGATAGGGGATGCCGAGTTTCTCCAGGATCGCCTCGGCGCATTTCCGCATCCGCTCCTGCTCGTCCAGCGCGGTTTCGGGGGCGCAGATTGTCACCATCTCGACCTTTTCGAACTGGTGCTGGCGCAGCATCCCCGTCGTGTCCTTGCCCGAAGAGCCCGCTTCCGACCGGAAGCACTGGGTGTGCGCGGTCATGCGGATCGGGAGCGCGGCCTCGTCCAGCACCTCGCCCGCCACGGTATTGGTCAGCGTGACTTCCGAGGTCGGGATCAGCCACCAGCCGTTGGTCGTCTGATAGCTGTCCTCGGCGAATTTCGGCAGCTGGTTGGTGCCATACATCGCCTCTTCCTTGACCAGGACCGGGGTCCAGGTCTCGGTCAGGCCATGCTCTTCGACATGGGTGTCCAGCATGAACTGCGCCAGCGCCCGGTGGACGCGGATCACGGCGCCCTTCAGCACCACGAAGCGGCTGCCCGAGAGCTTGGCGGCGGTCTCGAAATCCATCCCCGGCTTGACGCCCGCGATGTCGAAATGCTCCTTCGGGGGGAAGGAGAAGTTGCGGGGGCTGCCCCAGCGGTGCAACTCGACATTGGCCTCTTCGTCGGCGCCATCGGGCACCACGTCCAAAGGCGTGTTCGGGATGCCCATCAGCATGTCGCGCAAGGCGACGTCTTGGGCTTCGGCCTCGGCGGTCAGCCGGGCAATCTCGGCCTTCTTCTCGGCCACCAGCGCGCGCAGGCGCTCGAACTCGGCGTCGTCGCCGCGGGCCTTGGCCGCGCCGACCTCCTTGGAGGCCTTGTTCTGCTCGGCAGTCGCCGTCTCGGCGGCGAGGATTTTCGCCCGGCGGTCGGCATCCAGCGCCAGCACCTGCGACGACAGCCCCGACAATCCCCGACGCGACAGCGCCGCATCGAAAGCGGCGGGGTTTTCACGGATGGCGCGGATGTCGTGCATGGCAAACCTCTTGCAATAGGCCCGATCGGGCGCGCCTCTTATGCCCGATCGCGGGGCGAAGGGAAAGTCTTGCCAGCGGGGGGCCTCGGGGCGGATACTGGCGCCAACAGGGGGAGACCTGCCATGTCCGAAGGAGACACCGCCTTCAAGGGCGCCATTCCGGAGATTTACGAGCGCCTGATGGTGCCGATGATGTTCGCCCCTTTCGCCGCCGATCTCGCGGCCCGGGTCGCGCCCCTGCGCCCCGGGGCGGTCCTCGAGACGGCGGCGGGCAGC
>CAMFIX010000112.1 GCA_945952425.1 uncultured Pseudorhodobacter sp.
GATGATGCCGTTCTGCTCCTCCGAGAGCATCAGCTCGCGTCCCGAGCACATCATGCCCTGGCTTTCCACACCGCGAATCTTGCCCACGCCCAAGGTCACGTCGATGCCCGGGACATAGTCGCCGGGCTTGGCCAGAACCACCGTGATCCCCGCCCGCGCGTTCGGCGCGCCGCAGACGATTTGGCGGACGCCCTCGTCGGTCTCCACCTTGCAGACCCGCAGCTTGTCGGCATCGGGGTGCTTTTCAGCCTCCAGCACCTTCGCCAGGGTGAAATGCGCGATCTTGGCGGCGGGGTCGGCGATCTCTTCGACCTCGAGGCCTAGGTCGGTCAGCGCCTCGGCGATGGCGTCGAGCGAGGCCGAAGTGTCGAGGTGATCTTTCAGCCAGGAGAGGGTGAATTTCATGGCAAGTCACTACCTGATTTCGAGGGCGCAAAGCGATAGCGCTTCTTTTTTGCCCATGCTATGTGAACAACCGTCTGTTGTAGATCGATCACTATTTCATTTTCCAGTTCCAGCTTAAGCTCATTTAGCTCACTCATATTGCCTTCGGGCCCCAAGGAAGGATCATAACCCACTTTTGCCTTTTCGAAGCATTTTGCGAGAAGCTTTTCAAAGACATAGCTTACTCCGGCAGACTCGTAGACGCGAAGCTCGGCCTGAAGGAGATTTGCTTCGAAACTATTTTCGGAGTGGACGCTATATTCACTGGTCTTGTCCATTTTCCCGGTAATCAAGTCATGCCGAAGCCTAGTTGCGTGCTTCAAGACTCGCGCATACAGGTCCCGTTTCTCCCGCCGAAGCAAGTAGGCGTGTTCGATGGCTCGCTGCCAAGAATATACCAGAGTCGCTACGATAAAAGTCAGGCCGAGAGCCGCCAGTTGCGAAATCACCTGCTCAGCCCCCCCGCCAGCTCCGGCATATCCAGGCTGGAGAACCCGTAGTGCCGCAGCCAGCGGAGGTCGCTGTCGAAGAAGGCCCTCAGGTCCGGGATGCCGTATTTCAACATCGCAATGCGGTCGATGCCCATGCCGAAGGCGAAACCTTGCCATTTTGCGGGATCGACGCCGGCAGCGCTCAGCACTTTGGGGTGGACCATGCCGGACCCCAGAATCTCCAGCCAGCTGTCGCCCTCGCCGATCTTCAGCTGGCCGTCTTTCCAGCTGCAGCGGATGTCAACTTCCGCCGAGGGTTCCGTGAAGGGGAAATGGCTGGCGCGGAAGCGCAACTCGACCGAGGGCACCTCGAAGAAGGCGCGGCAGAATTCCTCCAGCGTCCATTTCAGGTTCGCCATCGAGATGTCGCGGTCGATGGCCAGGCCCTCGACCTGGTGGAACATCGGCGCATGGGTCTGGTCCATGTCCATCCGGTAGACGCGGCCGGGGGCGATGACGCGGATCGGCGCGCCTTGGGCCATCATCGCGCGGATCTGCACCGGCGAGGTATGGGTGCGCAAAACATGGGGTGGCCTCGGGTCATCCGAAGCGCGGGCCATGAAGAACGTGTCATGCTCCTGCCGGGCGGGATGCTCGGGCGGGATGTTCAGCGCGTCGAAATTGTACCAGTCGCTTTCGACCTGCGGACCCTCGGCGACCGAAAACCCCATGTCGGCGAAGATGGCCGTCAGCTCTTCCATCACCTGGGAGACCGGGTGGATCGTGCCGCGCGGGCGGGGGCGGCCGGGCAGGGTGACGTCCAGCCACTCGCTGCGCAGCCGTTCGTCCAGCGCGGCATCGGCCAGCGCGGCCTTTTTCGCCCGCAAGGCGGCGTCGATCTCGTCTTTCACCAGGTTCAACTGGGCGCCGGCGGCCTTGCGCGCCTCGGGCTCCATCTTGCCAAGCGTCGCCATCAGGGCCGAAATCTCGCCCTTCTTGCCAAGCGCCCCCAGCCGCACCTCTTCAAGCGCAGCCTCGCCGGAGGCCGCGCCCACGGCAGCCAGATATTTGGATTTCAGCGCGTCCAGACCGTCCATCGGGGCCTCCTTCAGTCGGGGTTGGTGCTAACGCCCAGAGGGCCCAGATGCAAGCGGGCAAAGAAAAACCCCCGCGAGGCGCTGGGCCCGCGGGGGTTTTCCGAAAAGCAACGATCAGGCAGCGGCAGGAAGCGCGGCCTTGGCTTGGGCTGCGATGGCGTTGAACGCCTCGGGCTCGTGCACGGCGAGATCGGCCAGAACCTTGCGGTCAACCACGATGCCAGCCTTGTTCAGGCCGTCGATCAGGCGCGAATAGGTGAAGGCCGGGTCGAACAGACGCACGGCGGCGTTGATACGGGCGATCCACAGCTGGCGGAACTGGCGCTTGCGCTGCTTGCGGTCGCGGGTCGCGTACTGGTTCGCCTTGTCGACGGCCTGGGTGGCGGTCTTGAAGTTCGTGGAACGGGCGGCGTAATAGCCCGAAGCCGCCTTGATGACCTTGCGGTGGCGGGCGTGGGTGACCTTGCCGGATTTGACGCGGGACATGTCTGGCTCTCCTTAGCGGTTATACGGCATGTATTTCTTGACGATCTTCTCGTCGCTGTCGCACAGGATCATCGTCCCGGCGGCATCGCGCACGAACTTGGCCGTCCGCTTGATCATGCCGTGGCGCTTGCCGGCATTGCCGGCCTTCACATGGCCATTGGCCGTGAAGGAGAACCGCTTCTTCGCAGCGGATTTGGTCTTCATCTTGGGCATTTTGATCTCCGATCTTAAGCACGGCGGGCATGCCACATTCGCCCGGTCGTGCAGGGTATTCGAAGCGTGCCGTATAAGGCGGCCCCGGGGGGGATGCAAGCGCCTCAGGGCATCCAGCGCGCGAAAACCCGCAGGAAAACATCGGGCAATTCGGCGAAAGTATAGGGCCTGCCGTGGTTGGCCAGCGCCACCACCACCAGAACCCCGCCGATCAGCACGAGGATGGAGCCGATTCGCGGCACCTGGCCCTCGATCCAGGCGGACATGAGCGAAGGGACCGCCAGCACGAGGGCCAGCGATCCCACCACGAGCATCAAATCGGTATCCATGTATTCCTCGGTAAAGGGCTCTCGCCCCACCGATTATTCAGGATCGACGTTGGAAATCAACCGTTCGTCGCAGGGCGCCACCCGCAGGACATTGGTCGTGCCCTTCACATTGAAGGGAACGCCGGCGGTCAGGACGATATTGTCCTCCATATCGGCGAAACCCTCGTCGCGGGCGGCTTTGACCGCGGCCAGGACCGCGCCCTTCAGCCGGACCTGCGGTTCGCAGATCACGCAATGCAGACCCCAGGTCAGCGCCATGCGCCGCGCGGTCGACATCAGCGGCGTCAGCGCGATGACCGGCACGCGGGGCCGCTCGCGCGAGACGAGGCTGGCGGTCGTGCCCGATTGCGAGAAGGTCGCGATGGCCTTGATGTTGGTCGCCTCGGCGATTTCGCGCGCGGCGGCCACGATGCCATCGGCAATCGATTCGCGGCGGATCTGGCGGCTGGCCTCGATCACCTGGCGGTAGGTCGGGTCTTTCTCGACCGAGATGGCGACGTTGTTCATCGTCGTCACGGCCTCGATCGGGTATTTGCCCGCCGCCGATTCGGCCGAGAGCATGATGGCATCGGCGCCCTCGTAGATCGCGGTGGCGACGTCCGAGACCTCGGCCCGGGTCGGCACCGGGCTTTCGATCATCGATTCCAGCATCTGGGTGGCGACGATCACGGGCTTGGCGGCGGCACGGGCGCCGCGGATCAGGCGCTTCTGGATCGGCGGCACGGTATAGACCGGCAGTTCGACGCCCAGGTCGCCGCGCGCCACCATGATCCCGTCGGAGACCTGGAGGATCGCGTCATAGGCCTTCACCGCGGCGGGCTTTTCGATCTTGGCCAGAACCAGCGCGCGGCCGCGGGCCAGGCCCTTGGCCTCGATCACGTCGTCGGGGCGCTGCACGAAGCTAAGCGCCAGCCAGTCGACGCCGAGTTCGCAAGCGAATTCAAGGTCGACCCGGTCTTTCTCCGACAAGGCGGGCACCGGCAGCACCACGTCGGGCACGTTCACGCCCTTGCGGTTGGAAATCGTGCCCGGCACGGTCACGGTGCAATTGGCGAAATCCTTGCCGCACTCTTCGACCCGCAGGCGGATCTTGCCGTCGTTCACCAGAAGCGAGGCGCCGGGTTCCAGCGCCGCGAAAATCTCGGGGTGGGGCAGGTTCACGCGGGTGACGTCGCCGGGGGCGGAGTTCAGGTCCAGCCGGAAGGCCGCGCCCTCGACCAGCTCTTCGGCGCCATTTGCGAAAGTGCCGACGCGGAGTTTCGGCCCCTGCAGGTCGGCCAGGATGGAGATCGGGCGCCCGAGGTCGGCTTCGACCTTGCGGATATGTTCGTGGCGGGCGCGGATGTCGTCATGCGTCCCGTGGCTCATGTTCAGGCGGAACACATCGGCGCCCGCTTCGAACAGGGCGCGGATGGTGGCGTAGTCGCTGGAAGCCGGGCCGAGCGTGGCCACGATCTTCACGTTCCGAAGGCGTCTCATGCCTTGATCCTTTTCGTCATGTCTCGTTCTTCGGTGGGCCGCGGGTCTTATGGCCCATCCCGTCCCACAGGGCAACTGGCCAGTAGGGTCTTATGCCGTGGAAATGAACACTCTGCGAAGATGGACGGTTTTTCTGCCTTTTCCCGCGGCGAAAGCGGCCAGGGCGATTCCCCTTCGCCGCGCTTTGGCCTATGCCAGGGCGATGCGCGCCTTCCACATCACCGGCGAGAGCCGCCCCGGTCCCTTCCTGGTCACGGTGGACCATGCCAGCAACCGCGTGCCCCCCGATGTGGCGGGCGGCGATCTGGGCATCGCGCCCGAGGATATGGCGCGCCACATCGCCTGGGACGTCGGCGCGCTGGGGCTGGCGCTGGAGCTCGGGCGCCTGCTGGACAGCCCGGTCATCGGCTCGGATTTCTCGCGGCTGGTGATCGACGCCAACCGCGGCGAGGACGACCCGACCCTGGTCATGCGGCTTTACGACGGCACGATCATCCCGGCCAATGCCAAGGTGACCCAGGCGGAGGTCGAGCGGCGGCTGGAGACGTTGTATCGCCCCTATCACGCCGCCCTGGCCCGGCTGGCCGAGGGGCGGGTCATCCTGGCCATCCATTCCTTCACCCCGGCCTTGCGCGGCCGCGCGCCCCGGCCCTGGCATATCGGCGTGCTTTACGCCCAGGCCGATCCGCGCTTCTCCCGTCCCCTGATTGACCGGCTTTCCGCCGAGCCCGACCTTTGCATCGGCGAGAACGAGCCCTATGCCGGTGCGCTGCCCGGCGACAGCATCGACCGCCACGCCTTGGCGCATGGCCGCCACAACACCTTGATCGAACTGCGCAACGACCTCATATCCGATGCGGCGGGCCAAGCTCTCTGGGCCGCCCGCCTCGCCCCCCATCTGCAAGCGGTATTGGAGACCCTATGACCGACACCCAGACCGAGCTTGAAGCCGCGGCCTTCCGCGCGCTGGTGCATCACCTGATGGTCAAGCGGCCGGATGTGCAGAACATCGACCTGATGAACCTGGGTGGCTTCTGCCGCAACTGCCTCAGCCGCTGGTATCAGGAAGCCGCGGCCGAGCGGGGCATCGCGATGACGAAGGATCAGGCGCGGGACGTCGTCTATGGCATGCCCTATGCCGACTGGGTCGCCAAGAACCAGACCCCTGCGGATGAGGCCAAGCAGGCGGCTTTCGCGACGGCCTTTGCCGAGAACGTCGGGCCGAAAGACGCCGCCGGTTGAACAATCCCGATGCGGGGCGGGGGATTGGTGCCGCACCGGCGCCCGCGATTTGACAATTCCCCGCAAGAGCGCAGTCTGGCGCCAGGAGGCCCGTCATGCTTGCCCTTGCGCTTTCACTTCCCCTGATGCTGGTCGGCGGCATGCTGCTGGACGCCCTGACCCATCACGACCCGCAAGAGCCCGAGCACGACCCCGACCCCGCGCCGATCCAGCCGATCGAGTGACGGAGAGTCGGGACGGGCCCCGACCTACGCAGACGAGCGGCCGCGGGCCATCGTAGGTCGGGGGACACCCCGACTCTTGCCTTACACCGCCGCCTTGCGCATCTCGTCGAGGTAGATCTCGCGCAGCCGCGCCGCCACCGGGCCCGGCTTGCCTGCGCCCAAAGTCGCCCCGTCGATCTCGACCACCGGCATGACGAAGGCGCTGGCCGAGGTGATGAAGGCCTCGTCTGCCTCTTGCGCCTCGGCGAGGGTGAAGCTGCGCTCCACCACTTCCATCTGCGCCTCACGGGCAAAGCGCAGGACCGCCGCCCGGGTGATGCCGTGCAGGATGTCCGACGACAGCGCCCGCGTGATGATCCGGTTGCCCTTGACGATATAGGCGTTGTTGGACGTGCCCTCGGTCACGAACCCGTCTTCCACCAGCCAGGCGTCATCCACCCCCGCCTTCTTGGCCGCCATCTTGGCCATCGAGGGGTAAAGCAGCTGCACCGTCTTGATGTCGCGGCGGCCCCAGCGGATGTCCTCCACCGAAATCACCTTCCACCCCGTCTTGGCCGCGGGGCTCTCGGCCAGGCCGGGCTTCGACTGGGTGAACATCACCACCGTGGGGGGCAGGTCGGCGGCGGGATAGGCGAAATCCCGGTCGCCCGGATTGCCGCGCGTCACCTGCAGATAGACCATGCCGTCGACAATCTGATTCCGCGCGACCAGCTGGCGGTGCAGCTCCAGCCATTCGGCATCGGTATGGGGGTTGGTCATCTCCAGCTCGCGCAGAGAGCGGGCCAGGCGGACACAATGCCCCGCGAAGTCGATCAGCTTGCCGCCCAGGACCGAGGTGACCTCATAAACCCCGTCCGCCATCAGGAAGCCACGGTCGAAAACCGAAACCTTGGCCTCGGCCTCGGGCAGGAACTCGCCGTTGACATGAACGATGCGCGACATGGGGAGGCCTCCGTGTTGGGAATGGCGCCTGAAATCCGCCCTTTCCCGCCCGATTTCAAGTGAAAACGTCGGAGGCCAGCAGAGTGGCCAGCCAGTCGTCCAGGGCCTCGCGGACCCAGGGCTCGGTCGAGGCCAGCGTCAGGATTACCAGGTCATGCGGCACCGGGCGGAAGATCGCGACCGATGCGCTGCCGGTAGCCATCTTGCCCTTGCGCATCGCAATGTCCCCAATCGCAATGTCGGGTCCGGGAAAGGCTGGTGGAAAGGCGAAGCCCGGCTTGACCTCGGCATGGAGGATGCCAAGCCAGAAGTCGGCGTGCAGAAATCGCAGCTCGCCGTCCTCGATCGCTGGCGCGGCCTGGCCCGGAAGCTCCATCGTCAGGCCGGGCACAAGCTCGCGCCGCAGCATCCCGCGGCGATAGCCGATGCCCTGGGCCTGTGGGCGCGGGCAGATGGTTTGCGCCCCCTGCCACTCTGCCAGCGCCACCGCAAGATCCTCGTGCAGCGGGCCCGCCCTCTCGGCGCAGTGGCGGATGACCCGGGCCTCGCGCTCGTCTTCGTCGGTCAGGGGCGGGCCCCAGGGCCCTTGCCACAGCGCCGCGCGCAAAAGTCGCGTCCAGGTCTGCGCCGTCAGACCTGGCTCGGGCCAGGGCTGCAGATCCTGTGGCGCGAAACTGGCACCGAGCGGACCCATCGGCCCGATGCGCCCCGGACGGGCGCCTGCCAGCGCGGTGTCGAGACAAAAACTGCCCATCGCGTCCCCGAAGCGTGCGAGGACGCCGACGAAATCCGCCATCGCCTGCTCCAGCGCCGCGATGTTGTGGCCGGGGGCATAGCCCGTCTCGTCCGCCCAGGCCCATCCGATGGCGTGCTTTTGGTCCAGGTGCTCCAAAAGCTCCACCGCCGCGACATGAAACCCCGCGCCGAGGTTCGAGCTGCGGAACCTGGCGGTGATCCCCTGCGGCGTGGCGCCGATCTCGATGTCGCCGGCGAAGGGAAAGAGGCTGAGCCAGAGCGTGTCGCCCTCCACCCTCGCTGCATAGAGCGGGCCGAAGGGCTTTGCCCATGCCCGGGCACTGGCCTCGACAAGCGTCAGCGCCTCTTGCCCCTTGGCGCGCAGGATGCGGGCTTTCGGAAAGCGCCCCGTGGCGTAAACGTCGATGCCCAAATGACCCTCGTGAATGGATTTCGGCAGATTAGATCGCCCGTCCTGTCCGTCAAGTCTCGCTGCGACCGCGAATTCGCTTGCGCAGAGCAGAGCAAGATTATAACTCAGTGACAGCGCCGTTTGAAACTTACTTGCGAGGCCATCTTGTCCTTTCGCCTGCAGCCCCCGCCGCCCGCCCGCCCCAACCGCTGCCAACTCTTCGGCCCGGGGTCTCGCCCTGCGCTGTTCCCCAAGATGGCGGCCAGTGCTGCGGATGTCATCAACCTCGACCTGGAGGACTCGGTCGCGCCCTCGGACAAGGACGCGGCCCGGGCCGAGGTGATCCGGGCGACGCATGAGGTGGATTGGGGCC
>CAMFIX010000113.1 GCA_945952425.1 uncultured Pseudorhodobacter sp.
GCCCTACAAGAACCGGGTGAAGACGATTTCCCGCGGAGAGGTCTTCTCGCTGCCCGTCAACCTGCACACGATCAACCAGTTCTTCCGGGCCACGATGGGGCCGGCCGAAGCGAAAGCCTTCATCGAGGCGAAGGCCGATCAGACGATCACCGATCCGCAGACCTTCGAGGAACAGGCCCTGCGCTTCGTCGGCGCCGAGCTTTATGAAGCCTTCTTCAAGGGTTACACGCAAAAGCAATGGGGCGTCTCGCCGACCGAGCTGCCCGCCTCGATCCTGAAACGCCTGCCGGTGCGCTTCAACTACGACGACAATTACTTCTTCCATCAGTTCCAGGGCATGCCGAAGGACGGCTATACCGCGATGGTCGCGGGCATCCTGGATCATCCGGGCATCACGGTGCAGTTGAACACTCGCTTCGACCGCACGCAGGCGGGCGACTGGGATCATGTCTTCTACTCCGGGCCCCTGGATGGCTACTACGGCTATGACCTCGGGCGGTTGGGTTATCGCACGCTGGATTTCGAACGCTTCACCCACCAGGGCGACTACCAGGGCACCGCGGTGATGAATTACGGCGAGGTGTCCGTGCCCTTCACCCGCATCACCGAACACAAACATTTCTCGCCGTGGGAGAGCCACGAAGGCTCGGTCCTCTACCGCGAGTTCTCGCGGCTTTGCGGGCCCGACGACATCCCCTATTACCCGATTCGCCTGACCGCCGAGCAAAGCCTGCTGCGCGATTACGTCGCCCGGGCCGAGGGTGAGGCGGGCGTCACCTTCGTCGGCAGGCTCGGCACCTATCGTTACCTCGACATGGATGTGACGATCCGCGAGGCGCTGGATTGCGCCCGCCGGTTCGAAAGCTGCCTGGCCTCCGGGGCGAAAATGCCCGCCTTCACGGTGAAGGCATGACCCGTCTCGTCGCCCTCGTCGTGACCTTCAACCGGCTGGACCAGCTGAAGGTGACTGTCGCCCGGCTTCTCGCCGAGGCGGTGGAGAGGGTGATGGTGGTCGACAATGCCTCGACCGATGGCACGGCGGGCTGGCTGGCGGCGCAGGGCGATCCCCGGCTGCATGTGCTGACGATGCCGAGCAATACCGGGGGCGCAGGGGGCTTTGCCGCGGGCCTCGCCGAGATCGCCCGCCGCTTCGACCCGGACTGGACGCTGCTGATGGACGACGATGCGCGGCCCCTTCCGGGCGCCTGCGCGGCCTTCCTCGCCCGCACCGACCTTGGCGCTTTCGATGCCGTGGCGGCGGGCGTCTTCTACCCCGACGGCCGCATCTGCGACATGAACCGGCCGTCGCGCAACCCCTTCTGGCACCTTGGAGATTTCCTGCGCACCCTGACCGGCGGGCGCGAGGGCTTTCACGTCACCGACGAGGCCTACGACCCCGCCCAGGCCCATCTGCCGCAACCCATCGACGCCACCTCCTTCGTCGGCTTTTTCCTGTCGCGCCAGGGCCTTGCGCGTGGAGGCCTGCCGGACCCCCGCCTCTTCATCTATGCCGACGACGTCATCTACACGCTGAACCTCGTCAAGCGCGGCGGCAAGATCGCCTTCCTGCCTGCCATCGGGTTCGAGCATGATTGCTCGACCTATGTGGCCAAGGGCGGCGATATCTACCGGCCGCTCTGGAAGGTCTATTACAACTACCGCAACAGCCTCTTGGCCTATCGCCTGGCCGCCGGGCCGGTGCTTTTCTGGCCCGTCCTGCTCATGGCCGCCGTGAAATGGCGCCTGCGCGCCCGCCATGCCGGGCCCGACCGCAAAACCTACCTGACGCTCTGGCGCCTCGCTTTGCGCGACGTGCTGGCCCGCGACCTCTCCCGCCCCTCCGACCAGATTTTCCGCCTCGCCAAATAGGTGACCGAATGTCCGCGCATCTGCACTCTTACGATCTTCACGCCCCCGTCCTGCGCCAGCCCGCGCCGCAAAGCCTGCCCGCCGAAGAGGTCGCCGGCTGGACGACGCTTCAGCGCCTGCTGCTGACCGACTACCCCGTCGCGACCGACCCGGACCTGTTCTTCCACGCGCGCCGCCTGCGCCAGGTCGGCGCTTCGGCGGCGGGCCTGCGGATCGCGGGCAGCGAATCGGTGCGGCTGGACGGGGCGATGAACCTTCTGGCGCTGGGCGCATTGGCGCAGGCCTGTCGGCTGGGGCGGCTGGCGCTGGCGCTGCACGGCGCCGGGCGCTTCGAGGTCACGCTGCACCAATGTTTCGCCAACCGCAGCGGCGAGCGTCTGTTGACCGAGGTCGTCACGCTGGAGCCCGGCCGCGAGACGGTGATCGAGATCGACCCCGACCAGCTGATCCTGCGCGAGGGTCTCCTCTGGGTCGAGCTGTCCACCTGCGGCATGGCGGTCGACGAGGCGGTGCTCTTCGGCGGCCGCTTCCTGACCGACGCGCGCGCGGCGCCCGGCTTTGCCCTCGCGCTTTGCCGCATGACGCAGGGGCCCGACCGGCTGGAGGGGCAGCTCGGCACCTGGGTCGAGGGGCGCGGCGCCAAGACGCTGTTCCTGGCCGCCGACACCACCGGCGGCGCCGATGCCGCGCTGACCCGGATGCTGCAAAAGGCCCGGGCGCAGGGGGCGAGCCATGCGCTGGTCCTTGCCGCCGATACGCTGGTCTCGCCGGAGTTTCTCGACCGGGCGGCCGCGGCGCTGGCGCTGCAGGCGAGGCCCGCGCTGCTGTCGGCCGCCCAGCTCGACCCGGCCGATGCCGCGACCCTGGCCGATATCGGCCTGACCGAGGGGCCGCGCGGCTTGGCTCCGCTGGCCGCGCTGACCGACCTGCACGCGCTGCAGGGCGCCATCACCGCGACCGAGACCGCGCTGACCGCCGCTGCCGACGGCCGGCTGATCGCGTCTTCTGCGGCGCTGGGTGTGCCGCTGGCGGCGCTCGACGGGATCGACTGCCCCGTCACCGTCTCCCGCGTGGGGGCCGAGCAGGTGCTGCGCATCGCCGCGGGGCAGCTCGGCGCCCAACCGCTCCCCGGGTTAACCTACCGTAAAGAACATTCTGGCAACCCCGCCAAGGGTTTGACCGCGCTGCAAAACACCATCCTGCCCGAGCGCGGGCTGTGCACCGAGCAGCGGCTTTACTTCAACCACCACGGTGGGGTGACCCATGACGACACCGCCGATGCGATCCTGATGACGCAGGGGGCGAAGGTCTTTTTCGACACGTTCTTCAACAGCCTCTCCATCGGCAAATGGCATGCCGCCTGCGCGCTGGACGGGCTCTGGCTCGGCCTGCGCGGCCGCGGGAAGGTCGAGGTCAAGGTCTTCCACGCCATCCCCGACCGTTCGTGGGAATGCCTCGTCACCCGCATCGCCACCCTCTCGCCGACCGCCGACCTGCTCATCGACCTCGGCCATTACCCCGAGGTCGCCACCGACGGCGTCATCTATTACGAGGTTCTGGCGCTGACCGATGCGAGCCTTCTGTCCGGCCGCTACCTCACCGCCGCCCAGCCCGATCTCGACCGTCGGCTGATGCTGTCGATCACCACGTTCAAACGCGAGGCCCAGGTCGAGAACACCGCCCGCCGCCTGGCGCATTACCTCGACGGTTGCGACTTCGCCCAGCAGATCTCGGCGCTGATCGTCGACAACGGCCACACCGCCAAGATCCCCGACCATCCCCGCATCCGCTTGCTGCAGAACGAGAATCTCGGCGGCGCCGGTGGGTTCACCCGCGGCCTGATCGAGGGCGAGGCGCAGGGCTTCTCCCATGTGCTCTTCATGGACGACGACGCCTCGATCCCGATGGAGGCGCTGCATCGCACCTATGCCTTCCTCGCCCTGGCCACCGATCCGCGCGCGGCCGTCGCGGGGGCGATGATCACCACGACCGCCCGCTGGCGCATGGCCGAGAATGCCGCCGTCTTCGACCGCGGCTGTCGGCCGATCCACGCAGGCTGCGACCTGCGCGAGCGGACCCAAGTCTTCAACATGGAATGGGACACCGCCCGCCGCCGCCCCGACAAGATCTATGCCGGCTGGTGGTATTTCGCCTTCCCGGTCGCCGAGGTGAAGCACTACCCCTTCCCGTTCTTCGTGCGCGGCGACGACGTGAACTTCTCGCTGTCCAACGATTTCCAGATCACGACGCTGAACGGCGTGGTCACCTTCGGCGAGGATTTCACCGAGAAAGAGTCCCCGCTGAACTGGTATCTCGACCTGCGCAGCCACATGGTGCATCACCTGTCGCTCGACCGGATGGAGATCGGGCCCTTGGGCCTGATCCGCATGGCGACCAGCTTCTTCAAGCGCAACATCGCGAAATTCCAGTATGAATCGCTGGATGCCGTCTTCATGGCCTGGGAGGATGTGCTGAAGGGCCCCGACTTCTTCGCCCAAGGTGCCGATGCCAGCGGCCCGCGCGCCCGGATCAAGGCCCTGGTCAAGACGGAGGCCTTCCGCCCGTTGACCGCCGAGGAGACCAAGCCGCGGCGCGGGGTGATGGACCGCTTCCCGCGCTGGCGGCGGAAATGGGCGGTGGCGACGCTGAACGGCCATCTGATGCCGATCTCCTCTGCGCACCGCGTGGTGCCCGCGACCGAGCGCGGCTGGCTCGACCCGCTTTGGGGGGCGAGCAAGATCACCTTCCTGAACATCGCGGGCGACAAGGGCTATGTGACCCAGCGCTCGACGGTGAAGGGGCTGCGGGCGGTCTTCCGCTTCATCAGCCTCTCGGCGCGCACGGTCGTCGGCTATTCCGCCCTGCGCAAAGCCTATCACCAGGGCCACGACCGCATCACCCGCCGCAGCTGGTGGCGCCCGAAACTGGGTCTGGACGCCGACCGCCAACCCTGAGCCGGTTGGCTGCAAGCCAGAGGCGAGGGAAAAACCGTGCGGGCCCTTTCGGGGCCCGCGCCGCTTTCGGGTCAGAGGGGGCCGACCCCGGCTGGTTCAGGCCAAATGCGTCCGAAAGGCCTGCACGACTGCCTCGTAGACCGCGCGCTTGAAGGGGACGATTTCGGCCAGCATCGCCTCGGCCTTCATCCATTGCCAGCGGGCGAATTCCTGGTGAGGCTGTTCGATCTTCACCTGGTCATCGGTCCCCTTGAAGCGCATCAGGAACCATTTCTGCTTTTGCCCCCGATACTTGCCGCCCCAGACCTTGCCCAAAAGCTCCGGCGGCAGGTCATAGGTCAGCCAGCCGTCGGTCTTGGCCAGAACCTCCACGAGCTCCGCCGTCACCCCGGTTTCCTCGACCAGCTCGCGCAGCGCGGCTTCGCGGGGCTTTTCGCCTTCGTCGATCCCGCCCTGCGGCATCTGCCAGGCCGTGCCGCCGCCCTTGGCCTGGCCGCCGTCCAGTCTTTGGCCGACGAAGACCAGCCCCCGCGCGTCGATCAGCATGACCCCGACGCAGGGGCGGTAGGGCAGGGCCTCGGCCGAGGCCTCCCCGCTCACTTCGCCACCGCCGCAAGACCCCGCAGGATGTCGACGGCATAGGCCATCTGGTAGTCCTCATCCCGCAGCTTGGCCGCATCCTCGACCCGGGCGCGGTCTTCTTCCAGCTGCTTCTTCTCTTCTTCCGTCATGGAATCGTTGGACAAGATCCCGTTCAGATCGGCTTCCGAGAGCTGCTTCGGCGCGTCCTTCTCTTCCTTCGCGGCATTCGGATCGACCGGCGGCTGCGCCACGACCACATCCGGCATCACGCCCAGGGCCTGGATCGACCGGCCCGAGGGCGTGTAGTACCGCGCCGTCGTCAGGCGCATTGCGCCCTCGCCCTTGATCTGGATGATCGTCTGGACCGAGCCCTTGCCGAAGCTCTTCGTCCCCACCACGATCGCCCGGTGATGGTCCTGCAAGGCGCCCGTCACGATCTCGGAGGCCGAAGCCGACCCCCCGTTGATCAGCACCACGATGGGTTTGCCGTTGATCAGGTCGCCCTTTTCGGCGTTGAAGCGCTCGTTGTCCTGCGGGTTGCGGCCGCGGGTCGAGACGATCTCGCCCTCGTCGAGGAACGCATCCGAGACCTGAACGGCCTGCATCAGCAAGCCCCCGGGATTGTTGCGCAAATCCAGGACGACGCCGTTGATCTTGTCCAGGCCGCCGGCCTGGTCCTCGGCCTTCTTCAGCTCGGTCTCCAGCCCCGAATAGGTCTGTTCGGTGAAGCTGGAAATCCGCAAGACCACCGTATTGCCGACGAGCCGCCCCTTGACCGCCGCCACCTTGATCGTGTCGCGGATGATCGAGACGTCGAACGGGTCTTTCACCCCTTCGCGCACAACGGTGATGACGACTTCCGAGCCCAAAGGCCCGCGCATCATGTCCACCGACTGGTCCATCGTCATGCCCGACAGGCTCTTGCCGTCCACCGCGGTGATGATGTCGCCGGTCTGGATGCCCGCCTTGTCGGCCGGGGTGCCGTCGATGGGCGAGACGACCTTCACCCAGCCGTCCTGCTGGGTGACCTCGATGCCAAGCCCGCCGAACTCGCCCTTGGTCTGCTCTTTCATGTCGCCGTAATCCTTGGCGTTCATGTAGCTGGAATGCGGGTCCAGGCTGGAGAGCATGCCGTTGATCGCCGCCTCGATCAGCTTCTGGCTGTCGGGCTTTTCCACATATTGGCTGCGGATGCGCTCGAATGCGTCGCCGAACATGTCGAGCTGCTGGTAAACGCTCATGTCCTTGCCGCCGTCCTGCGCGACGAGCGGGCCCACGAATTGCGTCGTGACCAGCACGCCGGCCAAAGTCCCGCCCATGGCGGCCATCAGAACCTTGTTCACGTCCTACTCTCCTTCCGGGACGAACCAGGCCACCGGGTCGATGGGCTTTCCGTCCTTGCGTAGTTCCACATAAAGCGTTTCGCTGTCGCTTGCACCAGAGACCATGGCGTTGGGCGAGAGGATATCCGCCGCATTTCCCTCGGTCCCGCCCATCAATCCCACCGCATCGCCCTTCGAGACCACCTGGCCGACCTCGCCGTAAACCTGGTTCAGCCCCGCGAGGATCAAGAGATAGCCGTCTCCGGGCTCCAGGATCATCACATTTCCGTAGTCCAGCAGCGGGCCGCGATAGCGCACGGTGGCGGCCCAGGGCGCAGTGACCATGGCCAGGGGCCGCGTGGCGAGCGTCAGCCCGGGCCGCGTGACGCCGCGCGCATCGGTCTCGCCGGGTTTCAGCAGGATCGGCCCCAGCGCGGGCCAGGCGAGGGTGCCCTTGGAGGCCTCGAACCCCGGGGCCAGCGCATCGTCGGGTTTCAGCCCGCGGGCGAATTCGGTCAGCGTCTTGGCGCTGTCCAGCAAAGCCTGCAGCCGGGTCGGGTCGTCGGTCAGGCGTTTGGGCAGGTCGGTGCGGTCGGACATGGCCTGCGAAAGCTCGGTCCGCGCCGTCTGCACCGTGCCAAGCCCCTGGCTCAGCACGCTTTCCGCCTGGGCCTGCAGGGCGCGCAGGTCGCGGAGTTCCGTCAGGTCGGCCTTCAGCTTCACCGCCTGGGCCTGCAGGGCGGGCGCCACATCCGACAGGATCATCCCCGAGCGCACGGTGCCCAAGGGCCCCGTCGGGTGCAGCAGCAACAAGGGCCCCGGATCGGCATCCAGGTTCGCCAGCACGCCCAACAGCTGCGAGACCTCTTGCCGTTTGGCCTGGAATTGCGTCGTCAGCTCGCTTTCGCGCAGATCGGCCTGGCGCAGCGCCTCGCGGAGCGCGGCCAGCCCCGCCTCATAGGCGCGGATCGTCTTGGTCAAGGCCGCGATCCGGTCCTTGGCCCCCTCGGCCGCCTGCAGCCCCGCGACGGAATCCTGCAGATCGGCCGCCGCCTCGGCCGCGGCCTTGGCGGTGGGCGAGGTCATGGCGGCCGGGTCCGCCGTCTGCGCCGCGGCAGGCAGGGCCAGCGCCAGAAGGAGGCAGAGCGCCCTCATGCCAGCAGAAGGCTCCGCCCCGTCATTTCGGGCGGCTGGGGCAGTTGCATCAGCTGCAACAGCGTCGGCGCCAGGTCGGCGAGCCGCCCGCCCGGCCGCAACACCGCGCCGACCGGCCCGCCGACCAGGATCACCGGCACCGGGTTCGTCGTATGGGCGGTATGGGGCTGCAGGGTGACCGGATCGGTCATCAGCTCGCAATTGCCATGGTCGGCGGTGACGATCATCGCCCCGCCCCGCGCCTGCAGGGCGGCCAGCGCACGGCCAAGCCCCTGGTCGACCGCCTCGCAAGCCTTGATCGCCGCGGGCAGGCTGCCGGTATGGCCCACCATGTCCGGATTGGCGAAGTTCACCACGATCAGGTCATAGCCCTTCTCGATGGCTGCCACCAACTGGTCGGAAACCTCCAGCGCGCTCATCTCCGGCTGCAGGTCATAGGTCGCGACCTTGGGCGACGAGGGCATGAAGCGGTACTCGCCGGCGAAGGGCACCTCGCGGCCGCCGTTCAGA
>CAMFIX010000114.1 GCA_945952425.1 uncultured Pseudorhodobacter sp.
GGGGGGGGGGGGGGGGGGGGGGGGGGGGGGGGGGGGGGGGGGGGGGGCGGCGGGGCCAGGAGCGGGGGGCAAGGTGTTCCTGTTGAACCCCGATGCGCGGCTGGAGAATGACGCGGTGCGGCTGATGGCGGAGTTTCTCGATGCCCATCCCCGGGTGGGGGCGGTGGGGGCGCGGATCGAGAAGCCGGACGGGGCGGGAATGGTGCCTGTGACCGCGGCATTTCGGTTTCCGTCGCTGGTGTCGACCTTTGTCGAGGCGGTGAATTTCGGGCCGCTGGCGCGGCTTGGCGCGGGCCATGCGGTGGCTTTGGCGCCGGATATCGGGACGGGGCGGGTCGATTGGGTCTCGGGGGCGGCGGTGATGTTGCGCGGCGCGGCTTTGGCCGAGGTGGGCGGGTTCGATCCGGCGTTTTTCCTGTATTTCGAGGAGGTCGAGCTGATGCATCGGCTCGGCCGGGCGGGGTGGCAGAGCTGGCACTTGGGCGAGGCGCGGGTGATCCATGCCGAGGGGGCGGCGACCGGGGTGAAGAGCGGTGCGGCGCGCAAGCGGCGGCCGGGCTATTGGTATCGGTCGTGGCGGCTTTACCATCAGAAGGTGCATGGCCGGGGGTATGCTTTGTTGGCGGCGGGGCTTTGGGTTTTGGGAGCGGGGATGAACCAGGCGATTTCGGCCCTGCGTCGGCGGGAAGCGGCGGCGCCCTTGCGGTTTTACCGGGATGTCTGGGGGGGCGTGATCTGGCCTTTGG
This sequence comes from uncultured Pseudorhodobacter sp., assembly GCA_945952425.1. Lineage (GTDB taxonomy): Bacteria > Pseudomonadota > Alphaproteobacteria > Rhodobacterales > Rhodobacteraceae > Stagnihabitans. The sequence goes on from CAMFIX010000114.1 coordinate 747, forward strand.
TGCGGGGGAGGGATCGGGGATGAGCCTTCCGGCGGTGAAGCTGGGCCTCGTGCTGATCGGGCGCAACGAGGGAGAGCGGTTCCTGCGCTGCCTGGCCTCGATCGACCGGGCGGTGGGGCTTGGGGGCCATGTGGTCTATGTCGACAGCGGGTCCAGCGATGGCAGCGTGGCGGCGGCGCGGGCGGCGGGGGTGGAGGTGGTGGAGCTGGATCTCTCGCGCCCCTTCACCGCGGCGCGGGCGCGCAATGCGGGTCTGGAGCGGCTTTGTCAGCGGATGGCGCCGGAGTTCGTGCAATTCGTCGATGGCGATTGCGAGATCCGCGAAGGGTGGCTGGCGACGGGGGTGGCGTTCCTGGAGGCGCATCCGCGGGCGGCGGTGGTCTGCGGGCGCAACCGGGAGCGATTTCCCGAGGCGTCGCGGTATAACAGGCTCTGTGACCGCGAATGGGACACGCCGGTGGGCGAGGTGGAGGCCTGCGGCGGGATCGCGATGATGCGGCGGGCAGCGCTGGCGGAGAGCGGGCCTTTCGATCCGGGGCTGATCGCGGGGGAGGAGCCGGAGCTGTGCGTGCGGCTGCGGGCGCGGGGCTGGCAGGTCTGGCGGATCGCGGCGGAGATGACCTGGCATGATGCGGCGATGATGCGCTTCGGACAGTGGTGGAAGCGGGCGCGGCGGGGGGGCTTTGCGGCGGCGCAGGGGATGGCGATGTATCGCGGGAAGGCGCAGGGCAACCAGGTGCGGCGGGCGGTGTTCTGGGGGGCGGTGCTGCCGGTCCTGGCGCTGATGGGCATGGCTGCGACGCCCTGGGCCGCGGTGCTGCTGCTGGCCTGGCCCTTACAGGTGGCGCGACTGGCGCAGCGTTTCGCGCGCGAAACATCCGGCTCTCGTTTCGCACGCGAAACATGGGAGCCGGCGTTTTTCCTGACCTTGGGCAAGTTTCCCGAGGCGCTGGGGGTGGGGGAATATGTCTGGCGCCGGATTGTGGGGCGTCAGGCGGGGATCATCGAGTACAAGTGAGGGGCACCATGGAACATGTGGTCCTGTTTCAGTATGGGGATTACGGCGCCACCTGGCGGCACCTGGCCGCGGGCCTGCCCGAGACCTACCGCGATCAGAAGGTCTCGGTCGATTTCGTGGCCGGCCTCGCCGCCCGCCACCGCGTCACGACCTTGGCGATCTGCGACCGCCCCCACCGCGAGGAATTGGCGCCCAACCTCTGGTCGCTTGGCATCGACCCGGTCTCGGCCTATCGACGCGCCAGAATCCTGCCGCTTCTGGCCGGGCTGGCGCCCAGCCGGCTGATCCTGCGCACCCCCCATCGCCTGGCCCTGCTCTGGGCGCGCTGGAAGGGCTTGCCGCTTCTGCCGGTCTTCGCCGATACATTCGCCGCCGACACGCTGCGACAGCGGATCGAGAACCGCCTGGCAGCCTGGAGCCTCTCCGGCCCCAATGTCCCCTGCGTCAGCAATCACAGCCTGAACGCCTCGCTCTCGATGCACCGCATCCTGGGCCTGCCCAAGACGCGGATCGTGCCCTGGGATTTCCCGCCGCTGCAGAGCGCCCCGGAACCCAAGCCCCCCTTCCAGCCCCCGGGCCTGCGCGCCTTCTATGCGGGGCTGATGCTGGAAAGCAAAGGCGTGGGCGACTGCCTCGCCGCCATCGCCCTCCTGCGCGACCAGGGGCTGACCATCGCCATGGATTTCGCCGGCAGCGGCCCGCTTGACCCCTGGCAGGAGATGGCCACCCGCCTGGACATCGCCCCCCAGGTGCGTTTTCTCGGAACGCTGGCCAATACCGAGGTGCGCCAGCGCATGGCCGCGGCGCAGATCGTCCTGGTCCCCTCGCGCCACACTTACGCCGAGGGCCTGCCCAGCACGCTGAGCGAGGCCCTGGCCGCACGCACCCCGGTCATCGTCTCGGACCATCCGGCCTTCGCCAATCGGCTGCGACCGGGGCAGGATTGCCTCGTCTTCCGCGCCGCCGATCCCGCCGACCTGGCGCAGCGCATCCGGCAGCTGGCCGAGACCCCTGCCCTGCAGCGCACCCTCTCGGAAACCGCGCCCGAAACCCTGCAGCGCCTGGTCTTCGGCCAGGACTGGTGTCGGCTCGCCGAAAGCTTCATCGCCGATCCGCAAGACACCTCCGGCGCCCTGCGCCGCCACGCCCTGGCAAACCTGCTGCCCGCCTGACCTTGGAGCTCAGCCCCCCTCCGCCCCCGGCAGGAACCGCGGCAAGGGCGGAACCACCGCCTTCATCGCATCCTGCAGCCGCGCCTCGGCGGCGGCCTCAGTCTCGCCGGGGCCGATGGGCGTGATCAGCCGGACGATGGCGCCATCGCTGCGGCCGTCCTCGACCTTCGACAGCGTCATCAACAGCTTGGCGTAATAGGACGAGGCCGTCCGCACCCCCTGCTGGTCATACCAGTAATAGACCAGCATCCGGTCCATCCCCTTCTGGATCACCGTGCGGTTCATCGTGAAGGGCGCGCCCTCCACCCCCGCGGGCGCGGGCACCGATTGCAGGCCCGCGATCTCCCATCCCGCTGACGGCAGGCAGATCGTCGGCGAATGGGTGCCGCCGGTCATCTGGTCTTTATACCAGGCCATGAAGAGATCGACCGACTGCCGCTCTCCCGCCTTGGTCAGGGTGACGGAATGGTAATCGTCGGCCGCCAGCACCTTGGCGATCTGCGGGTCCAGCCTTTGCGGCGCCGAGGCATGCCAGTCGCCGAGCTGCGAGGGGAAGGCGTAAAACGGCTCGCGCGCGACCTGGTTCAAGGGCCGCGCCGGGATCACCTGCCAGGCCACCGCCCCCGCTCCCATCAGAAGCGCCACGAAGATCAGCGCGCGGGAGGGCTCGATCAGCCGCAGCCGCTGCGCCTGGCCCCAAAGCCCGTCGAAATCCAGATCCAGCGCCTCGACCAGCCCCATGCGCTGGGGGTTCAGCAAAAGCATCAGCCGCGCCAAAGCGAAAAGGATCGCGACGCAGGCGACGAAGATCACCCAGCCCTCCATGAAATGGGTGACGCCCTCGACGAAATCCGTGCCATAGCGGTCGACCACGGCGCCGGCGATGGCGATGCGGACCGAGTTCATGAAGACGGTGATCGGCGCGGCCGAGATCAAGAGCACCGCCTTGTGCCAGATCGGTCCGCGGTAAAGCACCGCGAAAATGTAGGAGAAGCTCAGGATCGGGAAGAGGTAGCGCAGCCCCGAACAGGCCTCGGCCACCTGCAGCTTATAGACCCCAAGGTCGATGATATTGCCATCCAGGAAGACCGGAATCGCCAGCTGCTGCAGGAACCAGACCCCCAGATGCGAGGAAACCCATTGCAGCCAGGTCGAGAGCCCGTAATACAAAACCCCCGGCAGCGGCAGCATATAGATCAGATGCAGGACCGGCGGCCAGAACTGCCGCCCTTGGGCCCAGCCGAAGGAGAGAAGCAGCATCCCCCCCGTCCAGAGGATCATCGCATAGGCGGCAAAGTCGTCGATCTGGATCAGACGCCCGGCGCCGCCCAGAAGCATCGCAAAGAGGATGACCGCGATTCCCGCCCCGCGGTCGGTCACCGGCCCGGGCAGGATCGGCACGCGTTTCAGATGCCGCAGGAACAGAAACATCGACAACAGCGGGATCAGCGGCCCGTGGGAATATTCCGGCAGCGTCCAGGCATCGGCCAAGGCCGCGACCCCGGTCTGGAAATAGACCCCGGCCGAGAGCAGCGCCACCGCGAACCAGACCAGCCCCAGGGGCCGGGTCGCCCCCTGGGCGGGCAGGGGGCCAGACAGAGAATCCGATACCGACACAAGACACCTTTCCCAATCGGCCCCGAAAGGCCCATCCAACCCTTGTAGCAGCTTGGAGCCTGCATCTCAATTTTGTGTTGAACGGGTCACGCAGGTGTCAAGACCGGGGGGATTTCGGGGCAGGGGCGGGCAGGCCGAAAAGCCCCGTCCACCCGAAGCGCCCCAGCACCGCCACAAGCGCCAGCGGCCCGATCACACCGATCGCCGTGCCGAGCCCCATGTGCAGCGGCACCGACACCACCCCGCATTTCGCCAGCAGGATGCGCAGCGCCGCCGAAAAGGGCACATGGGCGACATAGATCGCCGCCGAAGCCCGGCCGAGGGGCGCGAGCCAGGCCAGCCCCTGCGCCCCCCCCCCGTCTGCCTTCCAGCGCCCGGAAGACCAGCACCACCCCGGCAAGCGCCCCGATCGCGGGCAGCATATCGCCCAGCGGGGTGGCAGGCAGGGCAAGCGCCAGGGCCTCGCTGGCCAGGAAAAGCCCGAGCGCCAGCCCGACCCCCGGCCCGCGGTGCGGGCTCAGAAGCCAGCGCGCTGCCAAAAGGCCAAGGCAAAAATGCCCGGCATAGCGACAGGCCGGCCCGACCCATTCCGCCGGAAACCAGGGGCCGAAGGGCAAGAGGACCAGCGCACTGGCACAAAGCCAGGCCAGACCCAGGCGCGCGGGGCTCAGAAGACCGCGGCGGGCCAGCGGCGCCAGGGCGAGATAGGCCGCGCCCTGGATCAGGAAAAGCGCCCAGAAGAACCAGAACTGCTCGCGCGGGGGGAAGGGCCAGAACGGAAAGCTCTGCCAATCGGCGGGATGATTGGCGAGGCTGCCGGCCACCCCCTTGAAGGCGAAGAAGATCCAGGTCCAGAGCATCAGCGGCCAGAGGATCTGGCTCCAGCGCATGCGCAGGAACGCCAGCGGGGCCCGGCGCAGGGTGCTTTCGAAGAAAAGGCCGGAGAGGAAGAAGAACAGCGGCATGTGGAAGGCATAGATCAGCCGGTCGATGGTCTGAAACAGCGCCCCCTCGGGCAAGAGCCCCGCCGCCTGCAGCCCGCGCCAGGCATGGCCGATGACGACGAGCAGGATGCCGAAGCCCTTGGCCTGGTCGGGCCAGGCGCGGCGGATGAGGGGAAGGGGCTCCGTCACATGGCTCTCCTGCGGGAAACTCAGCCCAGCTCGGCGATGAGGCCCTGCAGCCGAGCCGCAGCGGCCTCGTCGCTGAGCGCCGCCCGGGCGAAGGTGCGGGCGCGCGCCGCAAGATCGGCCCGCGCTGCCGGATCGTCCCAAAGCGCGGCGATGGCCTGTTCCATCGCGGCCACGTCGAAAGGGGGGACGAGGCGGCCGGTCGCCCCGTCTTCGACATAGCCCTCGGTGCCGGGGCAGCGGGTGGCGACCAGGGGCGTGCCCAGCATCATCGCATTGATGAAGGTCACCTGGCCCGAGGCCGTCGCGAGATTGCCCACCGGAACCACGGTCAGCCGGGCCCGGGTCAGAAGGTCGAGACAGGCCTCGGGGCTGAGCCCGTGGCGGAAGGTGACATGCGGGGCGGGATCGAGGCCCGCGATGATATCGGCCCGGGTGACGATCACGGTCGGGATGGCCCGGGCCATGGTGGCCGCGATCAGCGTCGCATAATCACGCCCGGCCGAGCCCATGGCGAGCAGGAAGGGCTGGGCGGGGTCTTCGGCGCGGGGCAGGTCGATCCAGCCGCGTTGCAGGGGGATGAAGCGGATGCGGGAGGGTGGCAGGCCAAGGTAATCGGCATAGCTTTGCACCTCGGACGGGGCATGGACGACGATGATGTCGATGGCTTTGGCCGCGAACCGCGCCAGGGCCTGGCGGGGCCCCGAGGGGAAACCGCCGAGGTTGAAATTATGAGCGATGATCTTGGTCTTGCGGAAGGTCAGGCGCTTGATCACGGCCACGACCATGGCGAGTTGCGGAAAGCAGGTGATGATCCCGTCGGGCCGTCCGGCGAAGGCGCGGGCGCCCTGGCCGAAGAGGCGCAGCCATTTGGCGAGACCGGTCTTTGGCTGGGCTGTGCTGTGCCAATCCTCCCGGCGGGTGGCGGGGATCTTGGTGAAGGCGAGGCCCGGGACATGGATGAAATCGTCGAGCCATTGCGCATCGGGGGTGGTGAAGAATTCGGCGGCGACGGACCATCGGGGCATCGGAAGACTTTCGGAAAAGGGTCACTCGCGCAAGTGGCGCAACAGGCCGATCAGTTTCATCTGGAAATGCGCCGTTACCTTCGGGCCGCGGATCGTGATCGTGCCGAGGCCGGGTTCGACGAAGACGCCGGGGAGCTCCTCGGTGCCGGGCGGGGGCAGGCGGGGGGCGCTGGGGGCAGGGGGTTTGGCGGGGGCCAGCAGGCGCTCCAGCCGGGCGATCTCGGCCTGGGATTGCAGGGCGGGCTCGGCCTGCAGGCTGTCGGCGATGCGCGGCGCCAGCGAAGGGTCGGCGTCGAGCGCGCGGGAAAGGGTCAGGCCCAGGCGCTCGGGGATATGGGAAGGAAAGCGCAGGATGCCGTCCAGCGCATGGACGATGCGGAAGAAGGAGCCGATCTTCGAGCGCTTCGCCCGGCTCGCGCTGGCGAAAAGCCGGGCCATCGCGGTTTGCGTGTCGGGGAAGACGCCAAGCTCGGTGGCGCGCAGGATGATCCGGGCGCGTTCGTAGTAAGAGAGGCCGACGCGGAGTTCGTTCTCTTCGACCATGGCGAGATAGGCGGTGGCGGCGGTGTCGGGGCGGCGCAGGATGGCCAGGACCTCGGCGAAGACCGCGCTTTCGCGCGAGAGGCGGCGGAGCGCGGTCAGCCGCCTCCAGCCCGAGATCAGCCCGTAACGGCCATTGGCCAAGGGCGTGACCTCGATCGGCACCTGCTGGCCGCGCTGGCGCATCGAGGCCATCAGCGCGTCAAGCTCTTCGGGGTCGGCGGAGACGCGGTCGCGCACCAGGTAAGTCTCGTCGATCAGATCGAGCGCCAGGGACTGGATCATGCGGCCGCTGTCGCGCGCCTCGGTCAGCTCACGGGCGAGATCGGTCAGGGCCGCCGCCGCGGCACTGTCGGCCGCAACCCGGGCAATCGGCGGGGCCCCCAGCGGCGCAAACAGGGCAGGGGGGTCTTGCGCCACCACGGGGGCACTCTCGCCGCCCGCCGGGAAATCCACCGCACCGGGCACGGTCAGGCGTTTGCGTTTGGCCATCTGTTCCTCCTGTTTCGCGTGCGAAACGCTTAGGCCTTCGCGGCCAGTTCATCCCGCTTCCAGGCCCCGATCAAGAGCTCCTTCAGCCCGGCATAGGTTTCATCGAAGGTCGCCCGCCCGCGCGCATAGGTCTCGCGGTTGAAATCCCGGTAATCCGCCTCGTAGATCCCGTTCACCGTTTCCCCAGCCTGGCCGATCAGCGCGGTGAAATCCTGCCGCCAGGGAGACAGGATGCGCCCCATATAGGCCTGGATCAGCCCCGCCATTTCCGCCTGCTGACCCGCATCATAGCGCGTGATCACCGCCCTGACCGCATCCCATTCGAAACTCAGCTCCGGCCGCCCCAAAGCCCGCGCCGCGACATTCTCCCCCTCTTCGATCGAGCGGAAGGTCGAATGCAGCATGTCGAAGAACCGCCCCGTCGAATCGAACTCCAGGAAGGACGCCCCCAGAGGCACCAGCAAGATATCCGCCGCCGCCAGCCCGTTGATCGTCAGATAGCCAAGCGCCGGGGGCGTATCGAGGAAGATCACGTCATACTGGTCCAGCACCCCATCCGCCGCCAGCACCTCGGTCAGCGCATCCCACCTGTCTCTTATACACATCTGACGCTGCCGACGATATGCAGTGTGTAG
>CAMFIX010000115.1 GCA_945952425.1 uncultured Pseudorhodobacter sp.
CGGGACGAAGGAAGCTGGGCCTCCGGTCTGATGGTGACGCTGGCGGGCGCCCTGACCCTGCAGCACGCCGAGGCCTTGTGCGGCATCGTGCTGACCCAGCTGGTGCGTAAAGGCGCGCCGGTGGTTTATGGCGGGTTCACCTCGAACGTCGATATGAAATCGGGCGCTCCGGCCTTCGGGACGCCGGAATATGCCAAGGCGGCGCAGGCCTCGGGGCAGCTGGCGCGGCATTTGCGGCTGCCCTTCCGCAGTTCCAATGTCACGGCGGCCAATGCCTTGGATGCGCAGGCCGCCTATGAAAGCCAGATGGCGCTTTGGGGCTGTCTGATGGGGGGCGCCAACCTCATCATGCATGGCGCGGGCTGGATGCATGGCGGGCTGACGGCGAGTTACGAGAAGCTGATCCTCGACGCCGAGATGCTGATGATGATGCAAAGCTATTTCACGCCGATCGAGGTCGATGCCGACACTTTGGCTTTGGAGGCCATCGCCGAGGCCGGGGCGGGGGGGCATTTCTTCGGCACCCAGCACACGATGGCGCGTTTCGAGACCGCTTTTCACGCGCCGATGCTGTCGAACTGGGACAATTACCCGGCTTGGCTCGCGAAAGGCGCCGAAGAGGCTCCGGCGCGGGCCAACCGCATCTGGAAAGAGCTGCTGGCGGGCTATGAGGCGCCGCCCCTGGACGAAGGCATTCGCGAGGCGGTGGAGGATTACATCGCCCGGCGGAAAGCCGAAGGCGGGGTCGAGGTGAACTGAGGGTGCCGGCGGGGTGAACCCCGCCCTACGGCTGGCGGAGGGTTCACCCCGCCGCCCCTCACCCTGCCAAAGCCGCCGCCAGGGCCGCGTTCCGCGCGCGCATCGCGGCCAGAAGCTGGGCCATTTCCATCTCGTCCAGCCGCACGAAATCGGTGAAGGCCTGGTTCAGCCCGCCGAAGATCACATCGGCCAGCGGCCCCGGCGCCAGCCCCTGCCGCATCCGCCCCGCCGCCTGGCAGGCGCTGAGCAACTCTGCCACCTGCGCCCGCAGCCGGTCGTCCAGCCCCGCGAAGATCACCGAAAACGGCGAGCCGGGGGCGCCGATGGTCCAGGCCAGCGCCCGCCGCCACAGGTCTTTCGTCAGATAGGTCAGCGAGTGTTCGTAATAGCCGCCGATCAGCGCATCCAACGCCGCCGCCAGCCCCTCGGGCGGGGCCGCCACCACGCGCTGGCCAAGGTCCAGAACCTCCTCGACCTCCAGCGTCACCAGCGCCAAAAGCACATCCCCCTTGGTCGCGAAATAGTTATAGACCGTGCCGACCGAGACCTCGGCCTGGGCCGCGATCTCTTCCATCTTCACCGCGTCGTATCCCGCCTCGTGAAACAGCCGAAGCGCCGCCGCAAGGATGCGGTCGGCGCGTTCTGCCTTTTGTTTCGCCCTTAGCCCCGCCATCCGGCTCGCCTGTGAAGTTTGAAGTTGACTTCAAAATTGAACGAACCCCATCCTGAGTGCAACAAGAACCGACAGGAGAGACTGATGACCCCGCGTTTCCCCAAAACCCTGACCGCCCTGGCCCTTTTGGCCACGCCCGCCCTGGCCGAAGATCAGCTGAACGCGCTCGTCTGGTGCGATCACACCGACCCCGCTTTGCTGGAGCCTTTCGAGAAGGCCAACAACGTCAAGGTCAACGTCAAGGAATACGAGGGCACGGCGGCGGGGATGGCGATCCTCGACCAAAGCCAGCCGGGGGATTGGGATGTGATGGTGGTCGATTCGGTCGACGTGCATCGCCTGGTCGAGGCCAAGCGCCTGGCCCCGATGCCCGCCGAGGCGCTGCCCACCGCCGATTTCTTCCCCGAGCTGGTGATGGCGCAGAACAACGTCATCGACGGGAAGACCTATGCGGTGACCGAGAAATTCGGCTACAACACGATCTCTTACGACAAGACCAAGGTCGATCCGAAGGATATGGAGGATCTGACCACCCTGACCTCGGGCAAATACGACGGCAAGATCGGGATTTATGACTATTACCTGCCGGTCCTGGGGCTGGTGGCGTTGGAGAAAGGCATCAAGACGGCCGACATCTCCGCGGCCAATCTCGACAGTCTGAAAGACCCGCTGATGGCGCTGCGCAAAGCCTCCAAGCAGGTCAGCGACGTGACGGCGAGCCAGACGGCTCTGGCGACGGGCGAGGTCGATATCCTGGTCGGCGGGGGCGAGTGGCTGACGGCGGTGCTGGCCAAGGACAATCCCAACCTGGACTGGACGATCCCGAAACAGGGCGGGCTGCGCTGGACGCAAAGCATCGGCGTGGTGGAGGGCGCGGCGCATCCCGACCTCGCGCTGAAATTCGTGCAGTATATCGTCTCGCCCGAGGGCCAGGCGGCGCTGGCGCAATCGTCCTGCTATTGGGGGATGCCGGCCAACAAGAAGGCGGGCGACCTGCTTTCGCCCGAGGCCAAGACCGTGCTGCGCTGGGATCAACAACCGGATTATCTTGCCCGCGCGCAGCTTTACCCGATCCCGGATGCGGCGACCGATACCGCGATGCAAGACCTCTGGACCGCGATGCTGAACCAGTGAGACGCGAGATCCGCCTCGGCTGGGGCCTCGTCGCCCCGGCGCTGCTATGGACGGCGGCCTTCTTCGTCCTGCCCTTCGCCGCGATGCTGGCCCTTAGCTTCGCGCATATGGAGGGGCGGGCGGTCGTCCAGGGGTTCGACGCGGGCAACTACATCCGCGCCTTCACCGATTGGAGCCAGCTGAAGGCGCTGATTAACTCGGTCGAGATCACGGCGACGGTGACGGTGGTCTCGGTCCTGCTGGCCTGGCCCCTGGCTGCGACCATCGCCTGGCGGGTGCCGGCGCGCTGGCAGAGGCTGGCGCTGCTGATGGCCGTGCTGCCGTTCTGGACCTCTTACGTCGTGCGGTCGTATTCTTGGCTGCTGGTTTTGGGCAAGACCGGGGTGGTGAACCGCGGTTTTGCGCTGCTGGGCCTCGGACCGTTCGAGATGGCCTCGACGCGCTTCGCGACCGTCCTGGGCTTCACGCATTTCTTCGTCATGCTGCTGACGCTGACGATCTATGCCAACCTGGTGCAGCTGTCGCCCAACTATGCCCGCGCCGCGCAAGACCTTGGGGCGAGCCGGCTGCGGACGCTGTGGCATGTCATCCTGCCGCTGACCTTGCCGGGGATCGTCACCGGCGCCTTCGTGACCTTCGTGCTCTGCATCGGAGATTACGTGACCCCGCAAATCCTCGGCGGAAACAACGAGTTGACCTTGCCGCAGCTGATTATGCTGCAGATGGGGAGGGGGGGTAATTTCCCGATGGCCTCGGCCTTGTCGGTCATCCTGATGGCGGTGGTGACGCTGGCTTATGGCGCCTGTGCGAAGTGGTTGAGGCTCGACCGGCTATGAAGCTTCTCGCCTGGATCTACCTCGCCTTGGGCTATGCCTTCATCTTCCTGCCGGTGGTGGTTCTGGTGGTTTTCTCCTTCCAGGACGGGCGCTTGCCGGTGCCGCCGTTCCAGGGCTTCACCCTGAAATGGTATGCGCAGATCACCAGTGACGGAGCCCTGATGACCGCGCTGGGCAATTCGGCGCTGGTGGCGTTTCTGTCGTCCGCGGTGGCTTTGACCCTGGGGTTTCTCGCCGCCCATGGCCTGGCGCGGGCGGTCCTGCCGGGCAGTGTGCTGATGCGGGGGATGCTGATTGCGCCGATGACCGTCTCTTACCTGATTATCGGGCTTGGGCTTCTGACCTTCTTCAACCGGATCGGGGTGAAGCCCTCGCTGCTGGCGACCGGGATCGGCCATGTCGTCATCAACCTGCCCCTATGCTTCGCCATCTGCTATGCCGCGATGGGCGACCACCAGCGCAGCGCCGAGCGCGCCGCCCGCGACCTCGGCGCGTCGGAGGCCCAGGTGCTCTGGCACATCTCGGCGCCCATGCTGGCGCCCGCGCTTGGGGCGGCGTTCTTCCTGTCGGTCACCTTCTCCTGGGACGAGTTCCTGATCGCCTTCCTGCTGACCCGGTTCGATGTGACCCTGCCGGTGGAGATCTGGTCGATGCTGCGTTCAGGGCTCTCGCCCGCCACCAATGCGGTGGGTTCCTTGGTCTTCCTGATCTCGGCCAGCGTCGTGGTTCTGGCCGAGATTTTCCTTTTGCGGAGAAAGCCTTGACCGCTTCCGTCACCATTTCCCGCGTCACCCAGACCTATGGCGCAGCGACCGCCCTGCACGAGGTTTCGCTGCAGATCGAGCCGGGGGAGTTCGTCGTTCTGCTGGGCCCTTCCGGCTGCGGCAAGACCACTTTGCTGAACCTGATCGGCGGGTTCGCCCAGCCCGCCTCGGGGGAGATTCTGATCGGCGGACGGGATATGGCGGGCATCGCGCCCGCCGCGCGGCCGACGACCACGGTCTTTCAGGACTATGCGCTGTTCCCGCATATGACGCTGGCCGAGAATGTCGCCTTCGGCCTGCGGATGCGGGGGGTGGGCAAGGCGGCGCGGCGGGCCAAGGCGGCGGAGATGCTGGCTTTGGTCGGCCTGCCGGGGCGCGAGGATCGGCGCCCGCATGAGCTTTCGGGCGGGCAAAGGCAGCGCGTGGCCTTGGCCCGGGCGCTGGCGGTCTCGCCCGAGGTCTTGCTGCTGGACGAGCCCTTGGGCGCCCTGGACCTGAAGCTGCGGCGCCAGATGCAGGACGAGCTGAAGGCGATCCAGCGCAAGGTGGGGACGACCTTCGTTCATGTGACCCATGACCAGGAAGAGGCGATGGCCTTGGCCGACCGCATCGTCGTGATGTCCGAAGGTCGGATCGCGGATATCGGCCCCCCGCGCGAAGTTTACCTGCAGCCCAAAAGCCTGTTCTCGGCCGCTTTCATGGGGGAAATCAACCAGCTGCCGGTGACCCGTGGCCAGGCGGGCTTCGGCCCGGTGCCGGGGGCCGGCACCCGCTCGGGCATGCTTTTGATCCGGCCCGAGGCGATCAACACTTCCCAAGGCCTGCCGCTGGGCGAGGCCGTCTTGACCGATGCCGCCTTCTTCGGCACCCATGTGCGGGCCCATGCCCGGCTGGGCGCCCTGGCGCTGGTCTTGCATCTGCCGCAAGGCAGCGATCCGCGCCCGGGCGAGACCATGACCCTTTTCGCCAGCGCCCATTCCTTCCTGGAGGCCTCATGAACCCGCAAGACTGGTGGCGCATCCGGCCGATGGGCGACGGCGTCACCCATATCGACGAGCCGCATATCCGCGAATTCTACCGCTGCAATGTCTGGCATGTGCGGGGGCGGGATACCGACATGCTGGTCGACAGCGGCATGGGGGTGGTTTCGTTGCGGCAATGGGTGCCGCTGGTGACCGAAAAGCCCTTGCAGGCGGTGGCCTCGCACACCCATTTCGACCATATCGGCTGCCACCACGAATTCCCCTGCCGCCTTTGCCACGAAGCCGAGGCGCATCTGCTGGCCGCGCCCAGCCGGGAAAACACCTTCGCCGACAAATATGTGACCGACGAGATCTTCACCGCCTTGCCGCCCGCGCCCTATTCTTCCGCGACCTATGCCGTGAAATCCGCCCCCGCGACGCGCATCCTGCAGGACCGCGATGTGATCGACCTCGGCGACCGGCAGTTCGAGGTGATCCATACCCCCGGCCATTCTCCGGGCGGCATCGCCTTGTGGGAGGCGGCGACGGGCGTCCTCTTCTCGGGCGACATCGTCTATGATGGCGAGTTGATTGAGGGGACGAGCGCGCTGGAGCAGGCGCAATATGTCACCTCGATGCAGCGGCTGTATGACCTGCCGGTGCGGGTCGTGCATGGCGGGCATTTCCCGAGCTATTCGGGCGAAAGGCATCGCCAGATCATCAAGGACTGGCTCGCCACCAAGGCGTGACGCCAAATTTTCTGCGAAAATTCATTCCAGAGAATTTTCGCAGAAAATTCGCGGCCTAGCTGGCCAGATGCCGCAGGCCTTGCGTCACGTCGGTCCGCACGGCCAGCCGCAGCCCCGGCTCGTCCCCCGCCCGCAAGGCGGCAAGGATCAGCCGGTGGTGATGGGGCACATCGCGCCGCCGCAGCTTGTCGTAAAGCGCGCGCATCGTGGGCCCCAGCTGCAGCCAGACCGTCTCGCAGATCGCCAGCATGGCGGGCGTCTGGGCGCGCAGGTATAAAGTGCGGTGGAACTCCAGGTTGGTGCGCACATAGGCCACCGCGTCATGGTTCAGCACCGCCTCCTGGTTCATCGCGTTGATCGCAGTCAGCCGGTCGATCAGGGCGAAATGGGCGCGGGGCAAGGCGCGCGAGGCCATCTCGGGCTCGATCATCGCGCGGATGGCGGCCAGTTCCTCGATGCGGTCCGGCGACAGTTCGGGGGTGGAGACGCGCCCCGAGGAGGAGATCGTCAGCGCCCCTTCGGCCGCCAGACGCCGCACGGCCTCGCGGGCCGGGGTCATCGACATGGCATGGGCCTCGGCCAGGCCGCGCAGGGTCAGCGCATGGCCGGGCGCCAGCTCGCCATGCATGATCTGTTGGCGCAAGAGCCGGTAAAGCCGCTCATGTGCGGGGGCCGAAGGGTCGGCGAGGCGCAAGCTGGCGGGGCGGGGATGGGTCATGCCTCAAACCGCAGGGCGTGCAGCTGGTGGCCGTTCTGCCGCAGCCAGTCGCGGCAGGCCTGCCAGCCGGGGTAAAGCCGCTCCACCACCGCCCAGAAGGCGGGGGAGTGGTTCATCTCGACCAGGTGGGCGCATTCATGCGCCGCGACATAGGCCAGCACCTGCGGCGGGGCGAAGATCAGCCGCCAGGAATACATCAGCGCCCCGTCCTGCGCGCAGGAGCCCCAGCGCGAGCGCGTGTCGCGCAGCGTGATGCGCTTGGGTTTGCGGCCCAGAAGCCCCGCGTAATGGTCCGAGGCCGCCGCCAGCCGGTCGCGCGCCTGCGCCTTGGCCCAGGCCGCGACGCGGGGGCCGAGCTGCGCCTCTTCGCCCGGCACCTGCAGCGTATCGCCCAGGCGCGAGATTCGGGCGCGGCCGGGCACCAAAGTCAGCGTCTCGCCCTGAAAGGGGATCGTGGCACCGAAGCGCAGGGCCTGGCGGGGCACCTGTCGGGCCAGCGCCTTCTTCAGCCAGTCCTCGTGCGCGCGGGCGAAATCCAGCGCCTCGGATGCCCGGGCGCGGGCGGGCATCGACAGGGTCACCCTGCCGTCAAGCGACGAGACGCGCAGGGAAAACCGCCGCGTGCGGGCGGAGCGGCGGAGCGTGATCTCGACATCGGGCAGGCCGGGCAGGACGGGCATGGAACCTCGGGGGGCGGGGGTTCAGCATAGCGGCTTTGCGGGCCGCGGCAACCGGCCGCGGGAGTGGCCTCGGCCCATGACAAAGCCTTTGACTCTGGCGCCGGTCTGTGGCAAGGGGGCGCACTCTGGCCCACAGCCATTTGCAAGGATCACCATGCCCAAAGCAGAATGGGGCACGAAGCGCATCTGCCCGACGACCGGCAAACGCTTCTATGACCTGAACCGCAGCCCGATCGTCAGCCCCTATACCGGCGAGGTCGTGGACATCGAATCGGCCCGCCGCAAGATGGCGGCCTCGGTCATCGCCCGCGTCGCGCCCGAGAAGGACGACGACATGCTGGTCGACGACCTGGATACCGATGACGATCTGCTGGCGCCCGGCGGCACCGACGATGCCGACCTGGACGACGAGCTGCTGGAAGAAGATGCCGACGACAATGTCTCGCTGGACGACCTGACCGAGGTCGCGGGCGACGAGGAAGAAGTCTGAGGCGACACGCCTTTCGCACCATGCCCAAGGGGTCGACCGCGGTCGACCCCTTTTGCTTGGGCCGGGGGCCAGACCCCGCGCCCGCCGTCTTTCCCTTTCCCGTCAAGCCTTTGCACGATCCGTCGCGGAATCTTCGCGGCGCGCGCATTTTCCCCCTTGCACCCCCCCGCCGAGGTCAATAAATAGCCCCTCACCGAAGGCGCCCAGCCTTGGGGACGGTCGCAAGACCGGGCAGTTCGGACGGGGTCATAGCTCAGATGGGAGAGCGCTTGAATGGCATTCAAGAGGTCGGGAGTTCGATCCTCCCTGGCTCCACCAACCTACAATAGATAATTCAATGGCTTAGGCCGCAAGCACAACCTGCTCGCGGCCTTTATGCTAATTGAGTCGCCACCGAATCGCCACCAACAGCAAAGGCGGTTCTTCCGACCTAGATTCGGAGCCTTAGACATCGTGGTGAGGCAGGTGTGGCCCCCACCAACAGGTAACCTCAGCGACGAACAGCGCGCCGTTGCAATCGGGTCAAAGCTCGCGCACAAATTGTGCTATGGTAGGA
>CAMFIX010000116.1 GCA_945952425.1 uncultured Pseudorhodobacter sp.
GTCCAGGTAAAGCTGCAGCGCGCCCATGATGGCGGATTTGGCCATCCATTCCTCGTTCCCGGCGCGGGCGTTCTGCAGATACATCGTCTTGATCGACTGCGTGTCATAGGCGGTCAGGCCCGCGAACAGCAGCACGCCCACGGCCGAGATCGCGAAGCTCAGCGCCGAGGAGGCCAGGAAGATGTTCAGGACCGAGGCCACCAGAAGCCCGATCACGCCCATCATCAGGAAGCCGCCGAAGACCGACAGGTTGCGCTTGGTCGTATAGCCGTAGAGGCTGAGGCCCGCGAAGGCCGCCGAGGTCGCCAGGAAGGTCGAGGCGATCGAGGCGCCGGTGTAGATCGCGAAGATGAAGCTCAGAGACAGGCCCATGGCCGCGGCATAGACATAGAAGAACAGCTGCGCGGCAGCGGCCGACATGCGCGGCAGCATGGCCGAGAAGACGAAGACCATGATCACCGGCGCAAAGGTGATGACCCAGCCGAGGCCGTTCAGCCCGCGCTCGCCCAGGAACATCCCCAGCATCTGCGGGCTGGTGCCCACCGCCCAAGCCACGCCCGCCGTCACCAGCATGCCCACGGACATCGTGCCGTAGACCTTGTTCATATGCGCGCGCAGGCCCTCGTCGATGGCAAGGCCGGCACTGGCGCCGTAAGTCCGCGTCTGAAAGTCAGCCATTTTTCCCTCTCATGTCAGGGGCCGGGAAACCGGCCACTCGGAGGGAATATCGGGGTTGGCGCGCGGTATTTCAAGGATTGCGCAAGGAATTCACCCTGTGTTCCCGGCGATGTGTTGCGCTTAGCGGCCCAACCAATGGGCGGGCGCGTCCCAGATCGGGCGGGCGGCTTCGGCGGCGGCCTCCTGCGGGGTCAGGCCGATGTCGCGCAGGATATGCGCGTCGAGATCGCGCAAATCCCGGCGGCTGCGGTGCAGGGTCAGCGCCTGGCCAAGGGCCGACCACAGGGACCGGCGGCGGGCGGGGAGGGGGAGGCTGAGGGTTTTCATCACGGTTCCTTATGCTAAGCCGGTCTTTCATCGCTCTTGCACATGATGCCGGTTTCTGCGACACAACGGAAATGAATGATCGTTGCAAATGTCATCAGGAAATGTGATATGCCGCGCAACCTCGACCTGACCGCCCTGCGGTCTTTCGTCACCATCGTCGATGCCGGGGGCGTCACGCGGGCGGCGGGTTTTCTCAACCTGACGCAATCGGCGGTCTCGATGCAGATGCGTCGGCTGGAGGACAGCCTGGGCGTCATCCTCTTGGACCGCTCGGCGCGCAAGTTGCAGCCGACGGCGGCGGGGGAACAGCTTCTCTCTTATGCCCGCCGCATGCTGGCCCTGAACGACGAGGTTTACGGCCTGCTGACCCATGCGCAGTTCGAGGGCGAACTGTCGCTGGGCGTGCCGCATGACATCGTCTATCCGGCGATCCCCCAGGTGCTGCAGCGGTTCGCGGCCGAGTTTCCCAAGGTGAAGGTGCGGCTGATGTCCTCGTTCACGCGCATCCTGAAAGAGCAGTTCGGCCGCGGCGAGGTGGACATCATCCTGACGACCGAGGATGGGGTGGATGTGGGTGGCGAGACGCTGACCGAACTGGCGCTGACCTGGGTGGGCGCGCCGGGCGGGCAGGCCTGGCGGCAAAGGCCGCTGCCGCTGGCCTATGAACAGCGCTGCATCTTCCGCAAGGGCGTGCAAGAGCGGCTGGATGCGGCCGGAATTCCCTGGACGCTGGCTGTGGACAGCGACAACACCCGCACCGTCGAGGCCTCGGTCAGTGCCGACCTCGCCGTCCATACGATGCTGGACGGCACCGAGCCGCGCCATGTGGAACGCATCGCCCACGGCGGCGCGCTGCCCGAGCTTGGCCGGCTGAAGATCAATCTTTATCAGGGCCTTGGTCACAATCCCGCGATGGATGCGTTATCGCGCTTGATCCGCGCCACCTATGCCCAGCCGCGCCCGCGCCTGGTGGCCTCGCGCGAGGAAATGCTCAGCGCCTGACCCGAGAATCGCCGGGGTGCGTTGCATTTTGCAACAGCGCGCTCCGGGGTTTGTTGCAAATTGCATTGCAGAATGGAACTCTCCCTTAGGGAGAGTGAATGACCATCCAAAACCCTTTGCGGCGATTTGGACAGTCGCCAGTTGAATTCTTGTCCAGCTGTGTAATTCGCCCTGTTCCAAAAGATAGGCGTTTGCCCGGATAAAGCGCTTGGTTGCGGGGGCCTCTCCCCCGGCGGGAGTTTGGCACGTTTCTTGCTTATAGTTTGTCGGGGACGGTACAGAGTCAGGAGTATGCAATGAAACACCCGGTTGATGCCCATGTCGGCAAGCGTATCCGCCATCGGCGGTGGATGGTCGGCATCACGCAGCAACAGCTGGCCGAAAAGGTCGGCATCAAGTTCCAGCAGGTGCAGAAGTATGAAACCGGGATGAACCGGGTTTCCGCCTCGCGTCTGTGGGACATCGCCGAGACCTTGGGCGTCTCGATCAGCTTCTTCTTCGAAGGGCTGGCCGGGGCCGAGGCCGCGCAGGCCTCCGACATGATGAACGACAAGGAAGCGGCCGAGCTGGTGCGCTCCTACTACGCGATCCCTGAGGCGCAGCGCCGCCGGCTGTTCGACCTGGCCCGCGTCCTGTCCGAGGCGGCGTGACCGCCGCGGCTGGCCCCTGCGGCGGTCCGTCCGCCGCAGGGGCCGCTTGATCACAGGCCGCTTGACCGGGCCTCAAGGGCCCTCTATCGCCGGAGCAGCGATGGAGGGATGCGATGGAAAAAGGTCTGGCCGAAGAGCTGATGAGCGTGGCCGATGCGCTGGCCGATGCGGCGCGCGAGGCCACGCTTTTGCATTTCCGCACCGAGCTTTCGGCCGACAACAAGGAGGTCGACCGCTTCGACCCGGTGACGGTGGCCGACCGGCTGTCGGAAACCCGGATGCGGGCGATGCTGGCCGCGCGTCGGCCCCATGACGGCATCCTGGGCGAGGAATTCGGCACGAAGGAGGGCACCTCCGGCCTGACCTGGGTGCTGGACCCGATCGACGGCACGCGCAGTTACCTCTCCGGCACGCCGACCTGGGGCGTGCTGATCGCGGTGATGGATGCCAATGGGCCGATCTATGGCCTGATCGACCAGCCCTATATCGGCGAACGTTTCATGGGCGGGCTCGGCCGGGCCGAGCTGACGGGCCCGCTGGGCCGCCGTGCGTTGAAGACGCGCGCGCCGCGGCCCTTGTCCCAGGCGATCCTCTTCACCACTTTCCCCGAAGTCGGCACGCAAGCCGAGGGGGCCGCCTTCAACCGCGTCAAGGCGCAGGCCCGGCTGACGCGCTATGGCACCGATTGCTATGCTTATGGCCTGATCGCGGCGGGGCAGATCGATCTGGTGATCGAGGCGGGGCTGCAGGCCTATGACGTCCAGGGCCCCATCGCGGTGATCGAGGCTGCGGGCGGCGTCGTCACCAATTGGGAGGGCGGCAAGGCCCATATGGGCGGCCGGGTGCTGGCCGCCGCCAACCGCCAGATTCATGCCGAGGCGCTGGCGCTCTTGAACGGCTGACCTTCTGCGGCGGGCGAAAGCTCTTTCCGCCGCGCGCCCCCTTTGCGGGACGGGCGCCTTCTGGCAGGATGGGGTAGCGCGAGTCCTTCTCCCCTTCTGTCGCGCCCTTGACCCGTCACCGAAGGGGGTGAAAGGGTCGTGTCATGTCCGAAGTTCTGATCAAGGGTGCCCATGTTCTGACCATGGACCAGGGCCGCGAGGGAGACCTCGACATCCTGCTCCGCGGCGGGGTGATCGCGGCGGTCGGAAGCGGGCTTGCGACCTCGGGCCGGGTGGTGACTGCCGCGGGCTGCGTGGTGACGCCGGGATTGGTGAACACTCACCACCACCTTTACCAGACCCTGACCCGCGCCGTGCGGGGCGGCCAGGATGCGCTGCTCTTCGGCTGGCTCAAGACGCTTTACCCGATCTGGGCGAAGTTCGGGCCGGAGGAGATTTTCACCTCGACCCAGGTCGGCCTGGCAGAGCTTGCGCTGTCCGGCTGCACGATGACGAGCGACCACCTTTACCTTTACCCCAATGGCGCGCGGCTGGATGACAGCATCGCGGCGGCGGCCGAGGTGGGCTTGCGCTTTCATCCGACCCGCGGGGCGATGAGCATCGGGGAAAGCGACGGCGGATTGCCGCCCGATGCCCTGGTCGAGCGCGAGGCCGCGATCCTGGAGGATATGGCCCGCGTGGTCGATGCCCATCACGACGGGGCGGAGGGGTCGATGCTGCGCGTGGGGCTGGCGCCGTGCTCTCCCTTCAGCGTCAGCCGCGACCTGATGCGCGAGGCGGCGCTTCTGGCGCGCGACAAGGGGGTCATGCTGCACACCCACCTGGCCGAGAATGACGAGGACATCGCCTATTCGCTGGCCAAGTTCGGCTGCCGTCCGGGGCAATATGCCGAAGACCTCGGCTGGACGGGCGCGGATGTCTGGCATGCGCATTGCGTGAAGCTGGATAGTTCGGAAAGTGCAATGTTCGCCCGGTCAGGCACCGGGGTTGCCCATTGTCCATGTTCGAATTGTCGCCTTGGCTCGGGCATCGCGCCGATCCGGCGGATGCGCGACCAAGGGGTGAAAGTGGGGCTCGGCGTCGATGGATCGGCCAGCAATGATGCGGGCAACCTGGTGGCCGAGGCGCGGCAGGCGATGCTGTTGCAGCGCGTCCAGCTGGGTGCCGATGCGATGAGCGCGCGCGAGGCCTTGGAGATCGCGACGCTGGGCGGCGCGCGGGTTCTGGGCCGCGACGACTGCGGGATGATCGCGCCGGGCAAGCGGGCGGACCTGTGCATCTGGGACGTCTCGGGCATCGAAAGCGCGGGCAGCTGGGACCGCGCGGCGCTGGTTCTGGCGGGCCCGACCCGGGTGCGCGACCTTTTCGTCGAGGGGCGGCAGGTGGTGGGCGATGGCCGGATGCTGACGCTGGACATGCCCCGGCTGATCGCGCGGCAAAACCATCTGGCCCGCCGTCTGGCCTCGTGATACCCAAGGGACATGCGCCACAATTTCGATGCCCAACGCCGCGAGACCTTCGACACCTTCCGCGACATGCCGAAGGGCGAAAAGCTGCCCGACCGCGCCGAGGTGGATTTCCTCTTCCTGCCCGAGGAAGAGGAGGCCCGCTATGCGCCCCTGGAAAAGGCCTTGAAGGCCAAGGGCTTCAAGGTCAGCCGCGACGAGGATCTGCTCGTCGCCACCCTGACCCTGCCCATCACCCCCGAAGCGATCTGGGAGGCCGAACGCATGGCCACCGAAATCGCCCTGGGGTTTGATTTCTACCCCGACGGGTGGGATCTGGGGCTGGAGTGAGATGGGCGGCGAAAGCGATCTGCACCGCCTGATCGCCGCCATGTCGGCCGAGCTGCAACCCGGCACCCATGTTTTCGTGACCTGCGCCGCGGTGCCGCCCGGTCTGACCCCCCGCATGACCTTTCGCGAGGCCGAGGGGACGACGCTGATCCTGTTGCGCGCCGAGGCCGAGGCGGCGGGGCTTGCCTGGCAATTCCCCTGCCGGATGATCACGCTGACCATCCATTCTGCGCTGGAGGCGGTGGGGTTCATCGCCCTGATCGCAACAGAGCTGGCGCGGCACGGGATGGGGGTGAACCCGGTGGCCGGGTTCTATCATGACCATCTCTTTGTGCCCGAGGACCGCGCCGAGGAGGCCATGGCGGTGCTCGCCCGGCTTAGCGCGGCCGCCCTGCCACCCAAACCGCCCTTATCGCCCGATCATCTCCCATCATGACGGTGGGGAAGACCTGCTCCCACAGGCTTTCCGCCCGGCGGGTCGCCTGTTCGATGGCGCCGGTCGAGGCCAGGTTCACCACGACCACATCGGCCTCCATCCCCGGGCTCAGGTTGCCGATCCGGTCCTCGCAGCGCAAGGCGCGGGCGCTGCCGCAGGTGGCCAGCCACCAGAGCTGCGACGGGTGCAGCGCCTGGCCGCGCAGTTGGGCGACCTCGTAGGCCGCGGCCATGGTGCGCAGCATTGAAAAGCTGGAGCCTCCGCCGGTGTCGGTGGCCAGCCCGACGCGCAAAGACCCGGCCAGCCCCATGTCGAACAGCCCCGAGCCGATGAAGGTGTTCGACGTCGGGCAATGGACCAGGCTCGCCCCGGCTTCGGCCAGACGGGCGCGCTCGCGCGGGGTCAGGTGGATCGCATGGCCATAGACCGCGCCTTCGCGCAAAAGCCCCTGCGTCTCGTAGGTGTCCAGGTAGTCGCGCGCCTGGGGAAAGAGGCTGCGGACCCATTCGATCTCGTCGGTCTGCTCGGACAGATGGGTCTGCATCAGGCAATCGGGATATTCGCGCCACAAGGCGCCGAGGGCTGCCAGCTGTTCGGGCGTCGAAGTGGGCGAAAACCGCGGTGTGATCACATAAGACAGCCGCCCGACGCCATGCCACTTTTCCAACAGGCGCTTGCTGTCGTCATAGGCGCTTTGGGCCGTGTCGCGCAGGCCCTCGGGCGCGTTGCGGTCCATGCAGGTCTTGCCGGCGAAGACCCGCAGGCCCCGGGCGGCGGCGCCGTCGAAGAAAGCCTCGACCGAGGCCGGGTGGATCGTCGCGTAAGAGCACATCGAGGTCGTGCCATGCGCCAGCGCCAGATCGAAATAGCGCCCCGCCACCTCCTCCGCATAGGCGGGATCGGCGAAGCGCATCTCTTCGGGGAAAGTGTAAGAGTTCAGCCAGTCGATCAGCCTCTTGCCCCAGCTGGCGATGATGGCGGTCTGGGGGAAATGGACATGGGCGTCGATGAAGCCCGCCGAGATCAGGTCGCGCCCGTAATCGGTGACCCGGGCGCCGGGCCGCAGGGCGCGCAGCCGCGCGGCCGGGCCGACCGCCAGCACGCGGCCGTCCTCGATCAGCAGCGCCTCATCGACCCGCGCGGAACCGCCGGCGAAAAGGTCGCCCTCGAAGGACAAAACCTGTCCCAGCAGCAGATTGGCCATCTTTTCCCTTTCCTGTCGCTGCCCGCAATCTAGGCGTCGCAAAGCGCGGGGTAAATTTCCACGCGCCCCCTGTTTGGATGAAACAGCTTTCGGTAGACTGCAGGCAATGGCGATTGGCGTCTTTGCGTAAAAATCGGTCGCAGCATTGGGCAGGGCGGGGCGATGGACGAGATCAAGGCGGCGGCGCGCAAGGCCGCTTTCGCGCGGCGCAAGATCGCTTTCGACAGGGGGCAGGGCCAGGCGGCCGAGCTTCTGGCCGATGTGCTGGCGGGTTTCGGCGGGCTCGCGCTGTCGGGTTACATGCCGATGCGGACCGAGATCGACCCGCTGCCGGCCATGGCGCGCCACGCCGGCCCCGTGGGCGTGCCGGTGATCCTGGCGCCCGCCACCCCCTTGCGCTTTCGGCAATGGACGCCCGAGGCCGCCATGGTGCCGGGCGATTTCGGCGCGCTGATCCCGAAGGACGGACCCTGGATCGAGCCGCAGGTGATGATCGCGCCGCTTCTGGCCTTCGACGCCCGCGGCTATCGGCTGGGCTATGGCGGCGGCTTCTACGACCGCACGGTCGAGGGCCTGCGGGCGCGCCACAAGGTCACCGTCATAGGCTTTGCCTTCGCCGCGCAAGAGGTCGATGAGGTGCCCATCGACCAGCACGACCAAAAGCTGGACGCCATCGTCACCGAGGCAGGCGTCACCTGGTTCTGACCTATTTCGCGATCTTTTCGTCGCGCACGAACATGTTGCCCCAGGCGCGGTCGATCAGCTCGGGGGTCATCTGATAGGGGATGCCCTCGAATTCGCAGATCGCGATCATCTGGTCGATCAGGAAGACCGGCTGGTAATTCGCGAAATTGTTGTCGATGGTCGGGTATTTGACCTTCAACAGGTGCAACAGCGCAGTCTCGTCCAGCGGCATCTTCTTTTTCCGCGCGACCATGGCGAAGATCTTCAGGAAATTGTCCTGGCTCGGCCCGTCGATCTTGATCTTGAAGAAGATCCGCCGCAGCGCCGCGCCGTCGAAGATCTCGTTCGGGTGGAAGTTGGTCGAGAAGATGACCAAAGTGTCGAAGGGCACCGTGAACTTCTCGCCCGATTGCAGGGCCAGGATGTCGCGGCCTTCTTCCAGCGGCACGATCCAGCGGTTGACCAGCTTTTGCGGCGGTTCGGCCTGGCGGCCAAGGTCGTCGACGATGAAGATTCCGCCGGAGCTCTTCAGCTGCAGGGGCGCCTGGTAGGTCCGGGCGACGGGGTTGTATTTCAGGTCCAGCATGTCGAGCGAAAGCTCGCCCCCGGTGATGACGGAAG
>CAMFIX010000117.1 GCA_945952425.1 uncultured Pseudorhodobacter sp.
ACCCCTGGCTGTCGCGCGCCCGCGATGCCGACGATGTGCTGGCGCTGAAGGCGCTGTCCGCCGATCCGGAGGTGCAGGAGAAGCTGACCGGCCCGCAAAGGGTCAAGCTTTTGTGGGACGTCTGCCGCGTGCCCGACTTCCGCGGCGGCTCGGAGACCGAGCATTACACGCTGCTGACCCGGCTTTTCGACTTCCTGACGGGCAGGGGGCTCGCGCAGACCCGCATCCCCTCGGACTGGCTCGCCAAGGCGGTCGAGCGCATCGACAAGCCCGCGGGCGACATCGACACGCTTTCGAAGCGCCTGGCCTATATCCGCACCTGGACCTATGTTGCGCAACGCCGGGCCTGGGTCGAAGACGAAACCCATTGGCGGCAAGAGACTCGTGCGGTAGAAGACCGCCTGTCGGATGCGTTGCATCTGGCTTTGACACAACGATTTGTCGACCGGCGCACCTCTGTGCTGCTGCGGCGGTTGAAGCAAAAGGAGACCCTCGTGGCCGAGGTGAATGACAAGGGTGAAGTGACGGTCGAAGGCGAGTTCGTCGGCCGTCTGGAGGGCTTCCGCTTCCAGCAGGACGCCAGCGCCTCGCCCGAGGCGGCGGCGACCTTGCGGCAGGCGGCGCTTGCCGCGCTCCGCCCCGAATTCCATCTGCGCGCGGATCGCTTCTACAACGCGCCCGACACCGAGATGGATTACACGACGCAGGGCGGGCTGATGTGGGGCACGACCGCCATCGGCAAGCTGGTCAAGGGGCCCGAGCCGATGCGCCCCGCGGTCGAGGTCTTCGTCGATGACGAGGCCGGTCCCGACGTGGCCGACAAGGTCCGCCGCCGCGCCCAGCATTTCATCGACCGAAAGGTGGCCGCGCTGTTCGAGCCGCTGGCCGCGATGACCCGCGACGAGGCGCTGCAGGGCCTGGCCAAGGGCGTCGCCTTCCGCCTGGTCGAGCAGATGGGCGTCATTGCGCGCGATGACATCGCCAATGACGTCAAGGCCCTGGAGCAGGACGCCCGCGGCGCGCTGCGCAAGCATGGCGTGCGCTTCGGCCAGTTCACGCTTTTCCTGCCGGTGCTCTTGAAGCCCGCCGCGACCCGGCTGCGGTTGGTGCTGCATTCGCTTTGGGCAGGCCTCGCCGAATTCCCCGAGGCGCCGCCCCCGGGGCTGGTCACCATCCCGAACATCCCCGACGTGCCGCGCAGCGTCTATACGCTGTCGGGCTATCACCCCGCCGGGGCCCGCGCGATCCGAATCGACATGCTGGAGCGGCTGGCCGATATCCTGCGCACCAAGGACAGCCGTGCGGGCTTCGAGGCGACGCCGGACATGCTCTCGATCACCGGCATGACGCTGGAACAGTTCGCGGGCCTGATGGAGGGCCTGGGCTACAAGGGCGAAAAGGCCGAGCGTGCCAAGACCAAGGCGGCCCCGGCCCCGGTGGTCGAAGCGGCGCCCGAAAGCGCCAACCCGGTGCCGGAAGAGGTCTCGCTGATCGCCCCGGTGGTGGAGCCCGCGGCCGAGGAAGCCCCCGAGATGGAGGCCTATTACACCTTCACCTGGGCGCCGAAGCCCCGCCCCCGCCCCGAACGCGCCCCCCGTCCGCAAGGAGACCGCCCGCAGGGCGAGCGTCCGCAGGGCGACCGCCCCCGTGGGGATCGTCCGCGCGGCGAGCGTCCGCAAGGGGATCGTCCCCAAGGAGATCGGCCGAAGCAGGACAACCGCCCGCCCCGGCAGGATCGCGCGCCGAAACCCGAGGGCGAGGCCGCTCCCGAAGCCGCCGAGGCGCAAAAGCCGCGGCAGGATCACCGGGGTGAAAACCGGGGCGACCGCAACAAGGGCAAGGGCGGGCATGACCGCAACGGCGACCGCAACAAGGGCGGCGACAAGCCGAAGTTCGAATCGCGCCCGCCGCGTGCCGAAAAGCCGGTCGACCCCGACAATCCCTTCGCGGTGCTCGCCAGCCTGAAGCTGAAGTAAGTGGCAGGTCCGGGCGCAAAAGCCGGACCTCAAACACCGCGCCTGCGGCTGGACAAATGGCTCTGGCAGGCGCGTTTCTTCAAGACGCGCGAGCTGGCCGCCGAGACGGTCGCCCAAGGTCACCTGCGCCTGAACGGCCAGCATTGCCTGAAGCCCGGCCATGGCGTGGGGGCGGGCGACGTCCTGACTTTTGCACAGGGCGCGCGCATCCGGGTGATCCGCATCCAGGCGCTCGGCCAGCGCCGCGGGCCTGCCGAAGAGGCGCAGACGCTCTATCTCGACCTCGATCTGCCGCCCAAGGCCGCTTCCGGTCTTGAATGATCGCCGGGCTTTCGCTAGCAAGACCCGCGCAAGAAGGATGACCGCTATGACCTATGTCGTGACCGACAATTGCATCGCCTGCAAATACACCGATTGCGTCGAAGTGTGCCCCGTGGACTGCTTCTACGAGGGCGAGAACATGCTGGTCATCCATCCCGACGAATGTATCGACTGCGGCGTCTGCGAGCCCGAATGCCCGGCGGATGCGATTCGCCCCGACACCGAGCCCGACCTCGACGAATGGGTGACCTTCAACCGCAAATATGCTGAGCTCTGGCCGGTCATCGTCACCAAGAAGGACATGCTGCCCGAGGCCGAGGAACGCGATGGCGAGACCGGCAAGCTGGCGAAGTATTTCTCGGAAGTGGCCGGGCCTGGCGGCTGAGCGCGAATCGCCCCCGCCGATTGGGGCCGCTGCATGGCGGCATTGCGTTGCCGCCATGGAAGACGGGCCGGATTCGCCTCACAACACCTTGACCGGGCTGCAGGGCGTGCTTGGAAAATCGCAAATTTTGTGTTATACCTTCGTCACACTCCAAGAAGGATGCGTGTGAACGCTCAGGCCTGCCTGCCGGAACGGGATCTGCTCAAGAATGGGAAAACCTGTCGGCGCGGGCTTTGGCCTGGCGTGCGATTTTTCGTCTGTTGCTGCTGGACGTCTGAAGGACAAGACCCTCAATGACCAAATCGAAGAAGCCCGACTTCCGCCCCGATGATTTCGTGGTGTATCCCGCGCATGGCGTGGGCAAGATCATGTCCATCGAAGAGCAGGAGATCGCGGGCATCCACCTGGAACTCTTTGTGATCTCTTTCGAAAAGGACAAGATGACGCTGCGGGTGCCGACCCACAAGGCGACCGAGATCGGCATGCGCGCCCTTTCGGCCCCCGATGTGGTGACCAAGGCTTTGGACACGCTGAAGGGCAAGGCCAAGGTCAAGCGCGCCATGTGGTCGCGTCGTGCGCAGGAATATGAGCAAAAGATCAACTCGGGCGACCTGATGGCGATCGCGGAAGTCGTGCGCGACCTGCACCGCTCGGACGACCAGCGCGAGCAAAGCTATTCGGAGCGCCAACTCTACGAGGCGGCTTTGGAGCGTCTGACCCGCGAAGTCGCCGCGGTGGCGGGTGTCGACGAGGCTGGCGCGCAGAAGAAGGTCGATGAGGTTCTGCTCGGCCGCGCGGCCTGAATGGCGGGGTGAACCCCGCCCCAAGGTTCAAAGGCGGTCCTTCGGGGCCGCCTTTTGCTTTGCCCTTGCCGCCGATTTTTCGCCGAAAAATCGCCCGCCCGGTCGCAATTTTTCTGCGAAAAATTGCGCGCGCCTGGGGGATGTCGCGATTGCACTGAAAGGTGTCCATCGCGCTCTGGCCAAGCGCAGGGCTTCGCGCTAGGGCAGGGCGACCCATGGAGGAAACCCGATGACCCCCGCAACGCTCGACGATTTCCGTGTTGTCCTCTCCGATCTGCCGACCGCCGAGGGCGCGGCCATTGCCGGTGCGCTCGCCCGCAACGGCCAGCTGACCAAGCCGCCGGGCGCGCTTGGCCGGTTGGAGGGGGTGGCGATCTGGCTGGCGGGCTGGCAGGGCTCGGAGAAGCCGCGCATCCTGGCGCCGCAGGTCGCGATTTTTGCAGGCAATCATGGCGTGGTGGCGCAGGGGGTTTCCGCCTTTCCGCCCGAAGTCACCGTGCAGATGGTCGCCAATTTCCAGCACGGCGGGGCGGCGGTGAACCAGCTCGCCCGGGTGGCCGGGGCCACGATGACCGTGACGGCTTTGGAGCTCGACCGGCCGACCGCGGATTTCACCCAAACCGCGGCGATGAGTGCCGAGGACTGCGCTGCTGCCCTGCGGGCGGGTTGGGAGGCGGTGGACGAGGGCGCCGACCTTCTGGTGCCGGGCGAGATGGGGATCGGCAACACGACCTCGGCCGCGGCCATCGCCCATGCGCTGTTCGGGGCCGCGCCGGAGGATTGGGTCGGGCGTGGCACGGGGGTGGATGATGCGGGCCTGGCGCGCAAGGCCTCGGCCGTGGCGCGGGGCGTCGCGCGGTTGACCAGCCGCGAGCCGCTGGACGTGCTGGCGGCCCTGGGCGGGCGCGAGATCGCGGCCATGGCGGGCGCCATGCTGCGGGCGCGGAGCCTGCGCATCCCCGTCCTGCTGGACGGTTTCATCGCCTGTTCGGCCGCCGCGGTGCTGCAGGCCGCCAATCCCAAGGCGCTGGACCATTGCCTGGCCGCCCATACCAGCGCCGAGGCCGGCCACGGCCGCCTGCTGGCCGCCCTGGGGAAAGAGCCGCTTTTGAACCTCGGCCTGCGGCTGGGCGAGGGGTCGGGCGCGGCCCTGGCCATCAACATCGTGCGCGCCGCGGCGGAGTGCCATTCCGGCATGGCGACCTTTGCCGAGGCCGGGGTGGCGGCGGGCTGAGAAGGGGGGGTAAATCCCACCGGCTTTTCCCCGTAAACCCTGGCCTTATTTTCCCCCTGTTCAACAGCCGGAGAATCCCTAATTTCTTTGGCACGGGCCGGGTGGCTCGCCACGATTTACCAAGGGGAACAGGGGCATGGCCTACAAGACGATCAGCGGCAACACCGCCATCGCTTTGACGAAGAACTACAACGAAGAAGCCAAGGAATACGAAGCAGAAAAGGACAAGGCCAAGAAGAAGGAACGCAAGGCCTCGCTGGACCTGCGCGCGCCCAAGATCCTTGCCGCCCTGATGACCGACATCGCCGACTACGACAAGAACGCCTCGGAGCGTTACCTGAACATCGACAACCGCCTGGCCCGGGCGATGAACCTGATCAAGACCGGCAAGGAGGCGCTTGCCACCTATATCAAGACCCGCAAGGTCCAGGATCTGGTCGGCATCACGGTCCTGCCCGCGCAATTCGCCCAGCTGGCGCTGGAGGAAAAGCAGGACGACAAGGCCTATTGCGCCGCGCAAACCACCTATCGCAACAACCCTATCAGCTTTGACCAAGTCAAGAAGATCTCGGGCGACAAATACATCAAGCCGATGTTCGCGGTCCGTCAGGGCACGATCGACGAGGGCAAGAAGCACATTCAGCCCAAGCTGGAAAAGATCGACCAGCTGGCCAAGATGGCCGAGCAGCTTGCGACCCAGGCCCAGACCCTGCAGAAGGGCGACCAGGCCGACCTGACCGACCTGCGCAAGGTGTTCTCCGATGCCCTGGCGGATGCCGACAAGCCCCTGACCGAAGACAAAAAGGGCTTCCTGTTGAACATGTGCAATGCAAGCGGCAACTCGCTGCGCACGCTGAAGACCCAGGCCGCGACCAATCCGATGACCAAGGATGCGTTGAGCATGGTGGACTCGATGCAGTCCAACATCATCGGCAATGTGAAACAGGGCAAGGTCATCGTCAAACGCTTCCAGGACGCGGTGAAAGATGCCAAGGCCTCGGCGCCCAAGACCGCGCTGAAAGACCCCGAAATCGCCAAGGCGCTGGTCGATTTGCCCGGCAAGGTGACCGAGCTGGAGAAGCTGCTGACCACGATGGCCGAGAACCTGAAAGAGGCGATGGCCGTGGCCTCCAAGACGCTGAAAGCCAACAAGAAGTAGGCCTCAGGCGCTGTCCTTCTCCGGCTCCATCGGCCGGAGATCATAGAGCTCGCCGATCAGCGCGGTTTCCAGGTCGCGGTCCAGCTGCTTGGCGCGCTCGACATAGGCGGCGTTCTTGTCCACCGGCTGGCCGGGCACCCAAAGCTCGGCCAGGTCGCGCATAGCCGCGCGGTCCAGGCGGAAATAGGCCTTGGACAAAGCCGCAGCCTCGTAATCGGAAAAGCCCATGTTCTCCAGCACATAGCGCCCGGCCCTGAGAGATGAGTCGAAGGTCTCGCGCACGATGTCGGAGGCGCCTGCCTGGTAGAGTTCATAGACATGCACCCGGTCGCGGGCCCGGGCGACGATATGGAGTTCCGGCCTGCGGGCGCGGGCGAAGCGGACGATCTGGACGGCCTTGGCGGGCTCGTCCACCGCCACGACCAGCACCTGTGCCTGGGCGAGCCCCGCGGCCTCCAAGAGCTCCGGCCGCGTCGGGTCGCCGTAATAGCCCTTGACGCCGAAGCGGCGCATCGTCTCGATCATGCCGGGGTCGCTGTCCAGAACCACGGTCGACACGCCCGAATGCCGCACCAGCCGGTTGACCACCTGCCCGAAGCGCCCGATCCCCGCGATGATGACCGTGCCCTTTTCGTCGATCGCATCGGCGGGCCGTTCGGTCACCCGGGCCGAAAGCCCGGCGGCGATCTTGTCGAAGACCAGGAACAACAGCGGCGTCAGCAGCATGGACAAAGAGATCACCAGCTGCGCCATCTGCCCCGAGACCACCGGCAGCGCGCCCTCGGACCGCGCGACCGAGATCACCAGAAACCCGAACTCGCCGCCCTGCGCCAGGCCCAAGGTGAACAGCACCCGCCCCCGCGGCTGCAACCGCGCCAGCCGCGCAATGATGTAAAGGATCAGCGCCTTGATCCCGATCAGCCCCGCGACCCAGGCCGCGATGGTCACCGGATCGGCCAGGATCAGCTTGAAGTTGATCCCCACGCCCACCGTCATGAAGAACAGCCCCATCAGC
Source organism: uncultured Pseudorhodobacter sp. (assembly GCA_945952425.1). Classification (GTDB taxonomy): domain Bacteria; phylum Pseudomonadota; class Alphaproteobacteria; order Rhodobacterales; family Rhodobacteraceae; genus Stagnihabitans. The sequence goes on from CAMFIX010000117.1 coordinate 6,894, forward strand.
AGACCCTTGAAGGGCTGCAGATCGGCCTCCAGCTGGTGGCGGAACTCCGAGTTGGCCAGCACCACCCCGGCGACGAAAGTGCCAAGCGCGGGCGACAGGCCCACCAGCTCCATCAGGAAGGCGATGCCAAGGACCAACAGCAGGGAGACGAAGGTCGACATCTCGGGCAGGCGGGCGGCATGGACGAAGCGAAAGACCGGGCGGCTGACGTAATGGCCGATCAGCACGACGGCGGCGACCACGGCCAGCGTCAGCGTGGTCACCGCCCAGGCGGGCAGGGTCTGGACGTAATGCACCAGCGGCTCGGCGAGCCCGGCGTCATGGGCGGTGACGGCCTGGGTGTCGGAGCCCGTGACCACGGTCACCGCCAGCAGGGGCATGACCGACAGGATCGGCACCACGGCCAGGTCTTGCGCCAGCAGAACGGCAAAGACCGCCCGCCCGCCGCCGGTGCCCATCAGGTTCTTCTCGGCGAGCGTCTGCAGGACGATCGCGGTCGAGGACATGGCCGCGATCATCCCCAGCGCGATCGCCACCTGCCAGCTTTGCCCCGTCGCCCAAAGCGCCGCCGCGATGGCGGCAATCGTCAGGCTGATCTGCAGCCCGCCCATGCCGAAGAGCCTTTTGCGCATGTCCCACAAGTGCTTGGGCTCCAGCTCCAGCCCGATCAGGAACAGCATCAAGACGACGCCGAATTCGGCGAATTCCTGCAGGTCGGCGGTCTCGGCCCCGGCCAGCCCCATGACCGGCCCCATCAGGATGCCGGCCGTCAGGTAGCCCAGCACCGAGCCGAGACCCAGCCGGATCGACAGCGGCACCACCAGGACGGCGGCGCCGAGATAGACCGAGGCGAGCAGCAGGAAATTTTCCATGCAGTCCTTTCGACAGAGCGGGAGGGGCCCGGGCACGACCAGGCTCCGGCCAAAACGGCCGGCATCCTCAACCTATCCCATCGCGGGGGCGTCATGGAAAGGGGCCGCGCGGAAAAATCGCGGGGCAGGGGCGAAAAATCTGCAGCTTAGCCCGTGGGCAGGGCAAGCGTCAGCACACGGCCACCCTTTTGATACTGGATCGCATTGGCGGTGATGGCGACGATGCTGCCGCCGTCCAGCTGGTCGCCGACGCGAACCTTGCGCACGGCGCTGTTGGGCTGGCGCACCATGGCGAAGCGGTTGGTGGCGGTGCCGAAGACGGCCAGCAGGGCCAGTTTGTTGGTGTTCAGCGCGTCTTTCGTCGTGGCCTGCTTGGCGACCGAGGCATTGGTGGGCAGGCTTGGCGCGTTGTTGTCGGGCTCGGGCTCGTCCTGGGCCACGGCATCCTGGGCGGCGGGTTGCGCATCTGGCGCGGGC
>CAMFIX010000118.1 GCA_945952425.1 uncultured Pseudorhodobacter sp.
GCGCAGCAGGGGCCGGAAGTCGGGCCAGCCCTCGGAGAGGCCGCGGCGCAGCGCCAGGCGGAACATCTCCAGCGAGTAGAAATGCCGCTCGTCCTTTTGCCGGATGTCCTGGCCGGGGTGCTGGCGATAGCCATAGGTCGGGCCATAGAGCATCGGCACATTGGGCACGGCCTGCAGCGTCAGGATCTGGAAGATCTGATCGTCGAAGGCGCGGATATGCTCGGGGAACCAGATGCGCCGGTTGTCGAGGAAATCGCGGCGATAGACCCGGCGCCAGATCGTCGGCTGGCCCTGCAGCAACAGCGCGCTGGGCAAGAGGCTGCAGTCGCGGGCGCCCATCCAATGGCGGTGCGCGGCGATCACCGCGGGGTCCAGCGTCTCGGCGCTGGGCCGGCGGACCAGGCCATCGGGGCCGGGCTCGACCCAGTGAAAGCCCGCCTGCACCACCTCGGCCCCGGTCTGGCGGGCGAGGTCGTAAAGGTCGGCGAAGAGGCCGGGGTCGGGCAGGTCATCGGCATCGACGAAGGCGATGTGGCTGGCATCCGACATCAGCCGCCCATAGTTCCGCGCCGAGGCGCAGCCGCCGTTGGCCTTTTGCAGAAGCACCACCCGCGGATCGTCGGCGAAGGCCGTCCGCACGATCTCGGCGCTGTCGTCGGTCGAGCCGTCGTCGACCACCAGCACCCGCAAGGGCCCGGTCGCGTCCTGAACCAGGCCCGCGATGCAGTCGCGGATGAAATCGCGCGAGTTGTACATGGCCACGACCACATCCAGCCCGCCGCGCCAGGGCTGGGGCGTGTTGCGCAGCACCATGATGTCGCCCCCGGCCAGCGGCATCCAGGCCTCGCGCCGGCCGGGCAGGTGGCTGCCGACGGTGAAACTGCTGTCGAGGTGAATCCACCTTTCGCCCAGGATATGGTCCAGCGGCGCCTCCTGCAGCGCGGTGAAGACCGCGACCTCGCTTTGCGGCGCGGTCATCTTCAAGAGGTTGGGCGTCAGATCGGCCAAGAGCGGGGCAGGGAAGGCGGGCAGGGTGACGGGGGCGAAAGCCTCGGACGGCGGGGCGCCCGGTTGCAGGAAGCCGTGGTCGGTCAGGTGGCGGGCGAAGGCCGCTTGCGGCAAAAGCGCCATGACCGCCGCGCGCGCGGCCTCGCCGTCGTAAAGCAGCTCGCCCAGGTGGCCGAGCAGGTCGTCGGCCGTCTCGGGCCGCGGCAGGTCGGCCACCGCGGCCTGCAGCACCAGGAGATTCGTCGCGCCAAGGCTTTGGGCATTCTGCGCCAGGGCGGCGAAACTTTGCGGATCGGGTTCGAAGGCAAAGACCGTCCAGCCGGGGAAGGCCAGTGCGAAGGGCAAGGCAAAGGCGCCGAAGCCCGCGCCGATGTCGATGGCGACGCCGTGCCGCTCCAGGCTGCGGGCGGCCATGCTGGGCATGTAATGCGTCTTCAGCCGCCAAAGCGCATCCTGCCGCAGGAAGGCCACCTTGGGCGCGGCCAGCTGCAGGCGCTGACCGAAGGCCTTGACCGCGAGCGTTTCGGGCAGGCTTTCGTCCTCGGTCATGGCTGGTCCTCGATGCCGAGAAGAAAGGTGCGGACCGCGCTGACATCGCCCAGGACCGCGGGGGCAGGGTCGTCGCTTTGCAGCCAGGGCAGCGCCTGCCAGCCCGGGTCGATCAGCCGCAGCATGGCGCGGGTGGCCAGCCGGAAGGCCGGGCGCTGGGCATGGCCGATTTCACCGGCGCACCAGGCCAGGATGCGCAGGACCGAGACGAGGACGGCACCGCGATGGACCGGGTCGGCGAATTCGGGCCTGGAGGCGAAGCTGTCGAAGGTCAGGCGGGCGACGGCGATGCTGTCCAGCCGCAGCTCGCCATTGGTGGCGGTGATCTGGGGGCGCAGATAGCGGCGGAAATAGCAGAAGCTTGGCGTGTCGAGAAAGGCGATGCTGTCGGCCATGGCGATGGCGCCGGTGTGGAAGAAGATGTCCTCGAAGAAATGCCCGTTTGGAAAGCCCAGCCGGGCGCGGGCGAGGAAGGCGCGCGACAGGAACTTGTTGGCCGATTGCGGCTCGATCCTTTGGGCGAGCGGGCGAAGGCGGTCGAAGTCGGGCGTCCCGCGGCGGATCAGCGGGCGGTCGATCTGGTCGAACACCGCCTGGTCGTAGAAGGGTTTGACGTCGCCCCGCACCTCTTGCAGCATGCCGGGGGTCAGGATCAGGTCGGGCGCATCTTCGGCGATCACCTGCGCCACCGCGGCGAAGGCCCAGTTCGGCCGGCTGTCGTCGGCATCGAGGAAACAGACGTAATCGCCCTTTGCCTGCTCCAACGCGCGGTTGCGGGCGCTGGAGAGCCCGTCGTTGGCCTGGGCGATGACCCGGATGCGGGGGTCTTTAAGCTCGGCCAGCACCACCCTGGTCTCGGGGCCCGAGCCGTCGTCGACCAGCAGAAGTTCGAAATCCCCCATCGTCTGCCCGAGGATCGAGCGGACCGAGGTCATCAGCAGCGGACCCTCATTGAACACCGTGGTAATGCAGGTCAGCAGCATGGGGCCCCGGAAAATCTCTCGCCCCTGTCATGCGACAAAAGGGCGGCCTTGTCCATCAGCCGCCCTTCATGAAGGGCATCAGCACGACCTCGGCCCCGGGATCGACCGGCTGGAACCAGGCATCGCGGTAGATCACCCCGTCCACCGCCAACGAGACACCGCGCTTGATCTGGGGCCCAAGGCCGGGATAGGCGGCGGCAAGCGCGTCGAGAACCTCCTTGAAGGTGCGGCCCTCGACGTCCACTTCGGCCTGGCCGTCCGTCCATTGGCGCAGGGTGCCCCAAAGGCGGACTTTGACCATGGCTCAGCCCTTGATCGTGGTCAGGATGCGGGGCGGCGACATCGGCACCTGGTACATCCGCTTGCCGATGGCCCGGCTGACCGCATTGGTGACGGCGGCGAGGGGGGGCACGATGGGGGTCTCGCCCACGCCGCGGACGCCATAGGGGTGGCCGGGGTTGGGGATTTCCAGGATCACCGTGTCGATCTTCGGCAGGTCCGAGGCGACCGGGATGCGGTAATCGAGGAAGCCCGCATTCTGCAGTCGCCCATCGGCGCCGTAGATGTATTCCTCGTTCAGCGCCCAGCCGATGCCCTGCACCGCACCGCCCTGCATCTGTCCTTCCACATATTGCGGATGGACGGCCTTGCCCGCGTCCTGCGCGACGGTATAGCGCAGAACCTTGGTAAAGCCGGTCTCGGGATCGACCTCGACGTCGCAGATATGCACGCCGAAGGACACGCCCGCGCCGTCGACATTCACCTCGTGGTGGCCCGCAATCGGCCCGCCGGTCTGGAAGGACATGGCGGCGATTTCGGCAAGGCTCATGGGCGGGAACTTGCCCGCATTCGGGCCGGCCGGATGGGCGGCGCCGTCGATCCACTCCACCGCTTCCGCGTCGATGCCCCAGAAGGCGGCGGCGCGCTGGCACATGACCTTGATCGCCTCGCGCGCGGCCTTGATCGTGGCCAGACCCACGGCAAAGGTCACCCGGGAGCCGTCGGTGTTGTCGTTATACCCCAGCGAGGCCGTGTCGGCGACGATGGTGCGGACGGATTCGTAAGGCACGCCCAGCTCTTCCGCCGCCATCAGGCTGATCGCCGCGCGGGAGCCGCCGATGTCGGGGTTGCCTTCCGTCACCGAAACCGTGCCGTCGGTCGAGATGTTGAGGCTCACGCAGGTGTTGCCGCCGAAGTTGAACCAGAAGCCGGCGGCGACGCCGCGGCCCTGGTTGGGGCCCAAGGGTGCGCTCCAATGCGGATGCGCCTTGGCGGCCTCCAATGTGGCGACCATGCCGATTTCCTGGAAGGTCACGCCGTAGGAGGACAAAGTCCCGGCCCGCGCCGCGTTCTTCAGCCGGGTTTCCACCGGGTCGAGGTTCAGCTTCTGGCACATCTCGTCGATCAGCGCCTCGACGGCATAGACCGCCTGGGGCGCGCCGGGCGCGCGGTAGCTGATTTCCTTCGGGCGGTTGGTCAGGGCCGTCCAGCCCACGGTCCGCACCGCGGGCATGTCATAGGCGGCAAAGCCTGCCTGGGCGCCCATCTCGATCGTGCCCGAGGGCCAGGCGCCGCCGGAATAGCGCAGGGTCATGTCGCCCGCGGTGATCCGGCCATCCTTCGTCATGCCGATCTTGCAATCGACCGAGGCATGGACGGTCGGCCCGGTGGCCTTGAAGACCTCGTCGCGGGTCATCACGACCTTGACCGGACGGCCGGATTTCTTGGACAGCATCAGCGCCACCGGCTCGATGAAGACGGTGGTCTTGCCGCCAAAGCCGCCGCCGATTTCCGAAGGCGTGACGCGCAGTTGGCTGGCCTCCATCCCGACGATCTGGGAACACAGCGCCCGCACGAAGAACTGCCCTTGCGTGCAGCACCACAGGTCGGCGCGGCCATCGGCGGCGAAAGAGGCGAGGCAGGCTTGCGGCTCGATATAGCCCTGGTGGGTGGCAGAGACCTTGAACGACCGCTCCAGCACCAGGTCGGCCTTGGCGAAACCGGCCTCCACATCGCCATGGCCGAATTCGCAGGTGTTGGTGACGTTCTGCGACATGCCCGCGGGGACGTGTTCCAAAGCCCGGCCCTCCAGCACGATGGGGGCCGAGGGCTTCATCGCCTCGTCCACATCGGTCACATGGGGCAGGGGGGCATATTCCACCTTGATCGCGCGCACGGCGGCCTTGGCGATGGCGGGGGTGGTGGCGGCCACGGCAGCGACCGGGTGGCCATCATACAAGGCCTTGCCCTTGGCCATGCAGGTTTCCGAGACATCGGCGAAGAAAGCGTCCTCGTGGTCGAGGAAATCCGCCCCGGTCACCACGGCCCGCACGCCGGGCATGGCCAAAGCCGCGCTGGCGTCGATGCTGACGATCTTCGCATGGGCATGCGGAGAGCGCAGGATCGCCGCGGTCAGCATCCCCGGCGCGGTGATGTCGGCGCCGTATTGCGCCTTGCCGGTCACCTTGTCCACGCCATCGGGGCGGTTGGGGGTGGTGCCGACGTATTTGAACCGGGTCTTCTTGTCGTCCAGAGCCATCAGACCTCTCCCCGCATTTCGGCGGCGGCCGATTGGACCGCCTCGATGATCTTGTCATAGCCGGTGCAGCGGCAGAGGTTGCCGGCCAGCCAGTAGCGCACTTCCTCGTCGGTCGGGCTGGCGTTCTGCGCCAGCAGCGCCTTGGAGGCGACCAGGATGCCCGGCGTGCAGACGCCGCATTGCAGCGCCGCCTTTTCGATGAAATGGCGCTGCAGCGGGTGGAGGGTTTCGCCGTCGGCCATACCTTCGATGGTGGCGATCTCGGCGCCCTCGCATTCGGCGCCCAGCACCAGGCAGGAACAGACCAGGCGGCCGTTCACGGTGACCGAACAGGCCCCGCAATCGCCGGTGCCGCAGCCCTCTTTCGCGCCGGTCAGGCCGAGGCGGTTGCGCAGCACATCCAGCAGGGGTTCATCCGGGGTGCAGAGAAATTCGACGGGGTCGCCATTGACAGTGGCGGTGATCGGAATGGCTTTCATTTCGCACCCTTGGCACGGTTATAGGCGATGATTGCGGCACGGCGGGCAAGGACGCCCGCGGTGGAGGTGCGGAAGGCGACGGTGCCGCGCTTGTCGTCGATCGGGTTGCAGACGGCCTCGGCGGCCTTGGCGAGGGCGGCCAGCGCCGCTTCGTCAAGTTTCGTGCCGATGATCGTGGCGGCGTCGGCCAGCACGACTTTCGGCGCCACGGCGCCGAGGGCCACGCGGGCGGCGGTGATCGTACCGTCTTCGGCCAGGGTCAGGCTGACGGCGGCAGAGGCGACGGCGATGTCCATCTCGGTCCGCGGGATAAACCGCAGGTATGCGTCCGAGGAGCGCGCCGGGCGGGCGGGAAGGTGGATCGCGGTCACGATCTCTCCCTTGACCAGCGTGGTCTTGCCGGGCCCGGCGGGGATGTCGATGACCTTGGCCACGCGCGTGCCCGCGGGGCCCACGATTGTGACCGAGGCATCCGCGGCGACGAGCCCCGGCACGGCATCGCCCGCGGGCGAGGCGTTGCAGAGGTTGCCCGCCATCGTGCAGCGCCCCTGCACCTGGGTGGAGCCGATCAGGTTCGCGCCCTCGACCACGCCGGGCCAGGCGGATTTGACGGAAGGATGCTCCTTCAGCTCGGCATTGGCGACGGCCGCGCCGATGCGCCAGCCGCCAGCCTCGGCCGTGATCTCGCGGATGCCCGGGATCTTCTTGATATCGACCACGAGGTCGGGCCGGATCATCCCGGCCTTCAATTGCACCAGCAGGTCGGTCCCCCCGGCCAGAACCCGCGCCATTCCCGGTTCTGCGGCCAGGGCGGACGAGGCCGCCTCGGCCGTCTCGGCTGTCATGTATCGCATGAGAGGTTTTCCCTGTCGTTGTCCCGGAATTGCCCCGGAAATCTGATCAAACGTAAACGAAAGGCGCCGGACGGATCAAGCCACCCGGCGCCATTTGCCAATGGGAAAACGATATGGCTTTTCAAACAGATCGGATCAGATCGCCGCCGAATGCTTGGCCTTGGCCTGGTCATAGGCGTCGAGAGCCCGGGCCACCACGCGGGTCAGCGGGCGGGCGGGCAGCGGGATCGCCAGACCGGCATCGTCCAGGGTGACCATGCCGGGAAACTGCGCGGCGACCTCGGCCAAAAGGGCGCCGATGCGGGCGCGCGGCGCAAAGGCCTCCATCTCGCGGCGCGAGATGCGGAAGTCGCACATCAGCGCCTCGATCATGCGGGCACGCAGCAGGTCTTCGCCGCCGAAGACATGGCCGCGGTGGGTGGAAAACTGGCCGTGGCGGATGGCCTGGGTATGTTCCGACGTGCCCGAGGCGTTTTGCGCATAGCCTTGCGGAAAGCGCGAGATCGACGAGGCGCCAAGCCCGATCAGCACCGGGGCCTGGTCGTCGGTATAGCCCTGGAAGTTCCTCCGCAACCGGCCGGTGCGGGCGGCGATGGCCATGCTGTCGGTCGGCTTGGCGAAATGGTCGATGCCGATCTCGTCGTAACCCTCGGCCAGGAACAGGTCGCGCGCCACCTCGAAGAGCCGCAGCCTTTCTTGCGGGGTCGGCATGGCGTCGGAGGGGATCATCGTCTGCCGCCGGCTCATCCAGGGCACATGGGCATAGCCGTAAAGCGCCACCCGATCCGGCGAAAAGCTCAGCAGCTTGGCGACCGAATCCGCGATGCGCGCCGGGGTCTGATGCGGCAGGCCGAAGAGGATATCGGCATTCAGGCTGCGAATCCCGCGGTCGCGGATCATCGCCACCACGTCGCGCGTCAGCTCGAAACTTTGCTCGCGCCCGATGGTCTTTTGAATCTCGGGGTCGAAATCCTGCACCCCGACCGAGGCCCGGTTCATCCCCATCGCGGCCAAGGCATCCAGCCGGCCTTCGTCGATCTCGTTGGGGTCGATCTCGACCGAGAACTCCCCGCCCTCCGCCATCGGCGCCACGTCGAAGACGGCGCCCGCCACATCGCGGATCAGCCCGGGGTTCAGCATCGTGGGCGTGCCCCCGCCCCAATGCAGATGCGCCAGCCGCACCCCTTTGGGCAAATGCCGCCCCAGCATGGCGATTTCCGCCTGCAGGGTCTTGGCATAGGCGATCACCGGGTCGTCGCTGGTCGTGCCCTGGGTGCGACAGGCGCAGAACCAGCACAGCCGCCGACAAAACGGCACATGCAGGTAAAGCGAAATCTCCGCGCCTTCGGGGATGGCCTCGATCCAACGGATGAAGGTCTCCGGCCCCAGGGCGCCGAATTGCGGCGCGGTGGGATACGAGGTGTAGCGCGGCACACGCGCGTCAAAAAGCCCGAACCGGGCGAGTTGCGATTGAGTGTCCATCGCGTTACCTTAGGGCGAGTAACCGCGACGTCCTTGATCAGGATCAAATGAAAGGCTCCGCATGGCACTTCATGCGCCCAAACTTGCACCCCGCGACTGCGGGGATTGCCAGATCCGCCATCGTGCCGTCTGCGCCCGCTGCGACAGCGACGAACTCGCGCAGCTGGAGGACTGTCTCTTATACACATCTGACGCTGCCGACGATATGCAGTGTGTAGA
>CAMFIX010000119.1 GCA_945952425.1 uncultured Pseudorhodobacter sp.
TTGCCGCCCTGGTCGCCCCCCGCCCCATCGCCTGGATCTCGACCCGCTGCAGCACGGGCGACAACCTCGCCCCTTTCTCGTTCTTCAACGCGCTGGCCTATCGCCCGCCGCAGATCATGTTCGCGCCCGACGATTGCGACACGCTGAAGGCGGTGCAGGAAACCCGGGTCTTCGCGATCAACCTCGTCACCCGCGCGCTGATGGGCGCGATGAATGCCAGCTCGGCCGCCTTCCCGCGCGGGACGGATGAATTCCTGGCCTGCGGGATCGAGAAGGCGGAATGCGCGACGATCCCCTGCCCGCGGGTCGCGGCCTCCCCGGCCTGTCTCGAATGCGTGGCGACGCAATTCGTGACGATCGAGGGCGAGGGGCCGGAGGCGGGGCGGCAGGTGGTGATCGGCCGGGTCGAGGCGATCCATATCGACGATGGCTGCCTGCGCGACGGGCGGCTCGACCTTGCGCTGCTGCGGCCGATGGCGCGGCTGGGTTATCACGATTACGCCGAGGTGACCGAGCTGATCGAGATGAAGCGGCCGGGGTGAGCGCGCAAACCTTGCGGAGCGGCGTTCCGCCGCGAGATCTTTTTCTCGCCTCTGAGCCTTGCGGCTCAACCGGCTCGGGAGGGCCTCCGGCGGGAGTATTTTTGCAAATGTGAAAGGGCAAGGGGCGCGGGCGGTGAGGCCGGTTCTGCGCGGGAGCGTTGCTTTGGATCGGCGGGCGTTTCGGTCCTCGGCGGCGGGGCGCAGGTCTGCCCGGGTTTTCACCGGATGCGCCGCCGCCAGCGCCCCGCTTCCCGCCCCGGCCTTTACAGCCGCGGCCCTGCCCCCTACCCTTTGCCCTGCAACCGGAAGGAGACGACCATGACCCTGAAACTCGGCATCATCGGAGGGTCGGGGCTTTACCAGATCGCCGGGCTGGAAGCGCCGGCCTGGGTCACGGTCGAGACGCCCTGGGGCGCGCCCTCGGACCAGATCCTGACCGGGCGGCTGAACGGGCTCGACATGGCCTTCCTGCCGCGGCACGGGCGGGGGCATGTGCAGACGCCCTCCTCCGTCAACTACCGCGCCAATATCGCGGCGCTGAAGGCGCTGGGGGTCACCGATGTGCTGGCGGTCTCGGCGGTCGGCAGCCTGCGGCTGGACTATGCCCCTGGCGATTTCGTGCTGGTGGAGCAGTATATCGACCGCACTTTCGCGCGGGAGAAAAGCTTCTTCGGCCCGGGGTTGGTCGCCCATGTCTCGGCGGCCCATCCAGTCTGCCCGCGGCTGTCCCACCAGGTGGCCGCGGCGGTCAAGGGGGTGCGGCTGCACCGGGGGGCGACTTACCTGGCCATGGAGGGGCCGCAGTTTTCCACCCTGGCCGAGAGCCGCCTTTACCGCAGCTGGGGCGCCGATGTGATCGGGATGACGGGGATGCCCGAGGCCAAGCTCGCCCGCGAGGCGGAGCTCTCTTACGCCTGCCTGGCCATGGTGACGGATTACGATTGCTGGCACGAGGTGGCGGTGGATGTGGCCCAGGTCATCGCCACGCTGACCGCCAATGCCGAGGCCGCGCGCGATGTGATCCGCGGGTTGCGGCTGGAGCACGCCTCTCCCTGCCCCTGCGGCTGCGACCGCGCGCTGGAACATGCGGTGATGACCGCACCCGCGATGCGCGACCCGGCGATGGTGGAGCGGCTGCAGGGCGTGGCGGGGCGGGTGTTGTGAGGATCGTCCTCGTCGGCGCCGATGGGTTCATCGGCCGCCACATCGCCTTTCACCTGCGGGCCGCGGGCCACGAGGTTCTGGCCGTCGCCCGCCGGGTCTCGGCGCTGCAGGCCATGGGCTTTGCGACGCTGCAGGCCGACCTGACCTCGGCCGAAGCCCAGGACGCGGCCTTCTGGCGCCCGCTGCTGCAGGGCGCCGCGCTGATCTGGTGCGCGGGGCTCTTGACCGGCCGCGAGGCGGCGTTCCGCGCGGTGCACGAGCGCGCGCCTCGGGCCGCGCTGCAGGCGCTGGCGGGGCGGGCGGTGCTGATCTCCTCGGTCGGGGTAGAGGCCCGGACGCCCTTCGCCCGCTGGCGCCGGACGACCGAGGCCGTCTTTGTCGGCCAGGCCATCCTGCGCCCGGGGCTCGTGCTGGCGGATACCTCCTATGGCGGCTCTTCGGCCTTGCGCGCCTTTGCCGCCCTGCCCTGGGTCATGCCCGTGGTGGGCGACGGCCGCCAGCCCTTCAACCCGATCCATGCCGAGGACCTCGCGGCCGCGGCCCTCGCCGCCCTGGCCCTGCCCCCCGCCCTGCACGAGGTCGGCGGGCCGGAGGTGCTGCGCCAGGACGAACTCGCAGCCCTGCTCCGCCGCTGGCTCGGCCTGCCCCCGGCGCCGGTGCTGCGCCTGCCCCTGCCCCTTGCCCGCGGGCTCGGCCGGCTTGGCGATGCGCTTTGCCTCGGCCCGCTTTCGTGCACGACGGTCGAGCAGCTGGCGGCGGGCGTCTTGTCGCGGCCCTCGGCCGCGCTGCCGCCTGCCTGGCCGGTCGGCACCTTTGCCATGCGCCGCCCGGCCGGGACGCAAGACCTCTGGGCGGCGCGGCTTTACCTCGTGAAACCCCTGGTGCGGCTGGTGCTGGCGGGGATGTGGCTGGCCTCGGCCTGGCTGGGCCTGACCGCGCGGCCGGGGGATTTCCCCGAGGTCGCAGCCCCCCTCTGGCTCGCCCGCGCCGGGGGGATCGCCGACCTTTGCCTCGGCCTCGCCCTCTTGCGCAATCTTTGGCCGAAGCGCCTGGCCCAGGCGCAGCTGGCCCTGGTCGGCGCCTATACGATAGGCCTGACGCTCCTGGCGCCCGGCCTTTGGGCCGACCCTTTCGGCGGGCTCTTGAAGAACCTGCCCGTGCTGGCGCTGATCCTGGTCCACCTGATCCTGGCCGAGGAACGATGAGCTACGAGCTGGCGAAATGGCTGCATGTCCTGTCGTCGACCGTGCTGTTCGGCACCGGGATCGGGACGGCCTTCCAGATGGTGCGGGCGATGGCCACGGGCCGGGCGCGGACAGTGGCCGATGTGGCGGGCGCGGTGGTGCTGGCCGACTGGCTTTTCACCACGCCGGCCGGGCTGGTGCAGCCGCTGACGGGACTTTGGCTCGCCCATGAGGCGGGCTATGCCTGGACCGAAAGCTGGCTGATCGCGGCCTATGGGCTTTACGCCCTGGCCTTTGCCGCCTGGGCGCCCGTCGTCCACCTGCAGATCCGCATCCGCGACCTCTGCCGCGGCGCGGATGCGATCCCGCCCGAGGCGCTAGGGCTCTATCGCCTGTGGTTTCTTTTGGGATTTCCGGGTTTCCTGTCGCTTGTCGCCGTGTTCTGGCTGATGGTGGCCAAGCCGCAGCTTTGGTAAACCCCGTGCCACGCAGCCATGCCAAGGAGCGCGCTTTGAAAACCGTCAAGGATTACATCCGCACCATCGTCGATTTCCCGCACGAGGGCATCCTCTTCCGCGATGTCACCACGCTCTTCGCCGATCCGCGGGGGTTTCGGATGGCGGTGGACCAGCTGCTGGCACCTTGGGCCGGGGCGCGGATCGACAAGGTTGCGGGGCTGGAGGCGCGGGGCTTCATCCTGGGGGGCGCGGTGGCGCATCAGCTCTCGACCGGGTTCGTGCCGATACGCAAGAAGGGCAAGCTGCCGGGGGCGACGATCTCCCAGGCCTATACGCTGGAATATGGCGAGGCGGTGGTCGAGGTGCATGACGATGCGCTGATGCCGGGGGAGCGGGTGCTGCTGGTGGACGATCTCTTGGCGACGGGCGGGACGGCCGAGGCCGGGATCAAGCTGATCGAGCGCCTGGGCGGCATCGTGGTCGGCTGCGCTTTCGTGATTGACCTACCCGACCTCGGCGGGCGGCGCAGACTCGAGGCGATGGGCATGGAGGTCCAGGCGCTTTGTGCTTTCGAGGGGGTGTAAGGGGGCCAGGACGCGGGGCTGCGTCAGAGGACCGAGCGTTCGGGGCCGCAGGGGTCTCTGTGGCTGTGCGGGACTGAGGCCCTGTCCATGCGCCCTGTCTATGCGCCCTGTCGCTCGACGCGCGTAATCCGGGCGTCGGCTGGACGACGCAGACCTTCGGGGGGAAAGACGCCGATGAGCGGTCTCTGCCCGGCGGGCGGGCAGGAAGAGTAAGCCCTGCCCTCGCAGCGCCTGCGGCGGCCGGTTGGGGGACCGATGGGAGCGTCTGCACCGAAGGGGGCAGGTTTAGCGTCTGCCAGCCCCCCCGGGCCGGACGGGTGGCCTGCCTTCGAAGTCGTCTGTGCGGCTCTCGGGAGCCGAGCGATGGCACGGCATCTGGGCGGGCACGTCCCGATCAGGGAAGCTCGCCCAAGGGCAATGGCGCAGCGATCGCGCGGGAGGGCACAGAGCCTACGGCGGTCGCGCCCGTGGTCGGCTTGCGAGCCGTGCCCCCTCGGGTGGGAGCAAGGTGGAACTGCCAAGCGCAGGACAAGCGGGCGTGTGGCCGACCTGCGCCAGGGTCTCTCTCGGGCAGCGGGCCATGGGCTGAGGGATGGCCGCGCCGACCAGGCGGGTGGCCAACCCGCGCGGGGGAGCGGGCAGGTTCGGGAGGCGGCCGCACCGGCCAGCCGGGTGGGCGAGCGGCGGGCGCCTCTGCACGCTCTCGGGCTGTGCGGCGATGATCCGGGGAGTGCCGCGGCGCGAGTCTTGTGGTCACCCGGGTTCGGCATGGCGCTCTGCGGCGATGGGTCGCCCTTGGCCCGGTGTGAACGATTTCGTGATCTTTTCACAGGCGATTGCGCAGCGGCGTTAACCATTTGCTAAGACGAATCGGCCTAAATGGGCTCATCCAGACTTAACCCATCTGGACGGGCGCTGCTTGCAACACGTGACCCACTACCCACCCCAGCGCCCTGTCGGCAACCCCGGCAGGGCGTGCTGGCTTTGAAGAGCGTCGCAAGGCCGCCCCGCCTCAAGGGCGCGCGGTCCCGCCTGCGCTCAAAGCCCGTCCAACCCACGCCCCATCCCGGGCTCCCCCCATTCCAACCGCGCGCAGCCAGACCGGCTCACCGCGCGTTTAGCATGGTCTAGGCCCTTACAAGCCAAGAGCCCCCTCGGGCCTCCCGCGCCCAGCCTGGCCGCCTCCCCGCGGCAGCCACAAGCCGCCCGGGCTCGATGCCCGGGCGGCTTGTTCGCCCTTACCGCAGCACCGCTCCCGGGTTCATGATTCCAAAGGGGTCCAGCGCCGCCTTGATCGCGCGCATCGCAGCCAGCTTGGCGGGGTCGCCCCAGCGCTCCAGGTCCGCGACCTTCAGCCGCCCCACCCCGTGCTCCGCGCTGAACGAGCCGCCGAGCTCCACCGTCATCTCATGCACCAGCTCCTGCACCTCCCCCGCCAGCGCCTTGAAATCGCTGGACTTCTGCCCTTTCGGCGGGAAGACGTTGAAATGCAGGTTGCCGTCGCCCAGGTGGCCGAAGCAGTTGATGCGGAAGGGCGCCAGGGCCTGCAGGGCCGCGGTCGCGCGGGGGATGAAGCCCGGGATCTCGGACAGGGGCAGCGAGATATCGTGGCTGGAAATCGCCCCCACCGCGCGGTTCGCCAGCGGGATCGTCTCGCGCAAGTCCCACAGCGCCGCCCGCTGGCCCGCACTTTGCGCAATCGTGCCGTCGGAGATCAGCCCCTCGCCCGCCCCCGCCTCGTAAAGGCCCAGAAGCGCCGCCTCGGTGTCGCCCTCCGCCAGGCCAAGGTCCACCAGCACCATCCAGTCCGGCGCCTGGACAAAGGGTTGGCGGATATGGGGCATGGTCTCGGCGAGGAAAGCCAGGCCCTGGCCCGAGATCAGCTCGAAAGCGGAAAGGCCGGGGCCGAGCCGGTCCTGCGCCAGGGCCAGCAGGCGCAAGGCCGCGGCAGGGTCGGGGACGACGAACAGCGCGGCGCCCTCGGCGCGGGGCCGGGGATACAGGCGCAGGCTCGCCGCGGTGATGATGCCAAGGCTGCCCTCCGCCCCGATCAGCAGCCCCTTGAGGTCATAGCCCGTATTGTCCTTCCGCAGCCGCTTCAGCCCGTTCCAGACCGAGCCATCCGGCAGAACCGCCTCCAGCCCCAGGCACAGCTCGCGCGCATTGCCATAGCGGACCACGTTCACCCCCCCGGCATTGGTCGAGAGGTTCCCCCCGATCCGGCACGAGCCCTGGGAGGCCAGCGTCAGGGGGAAGACCCGATCCACGCTTTCCGCCGCGGCATGGACCTCGGCCAGCGTCATCCCCGCCTCGACCAGCGCCACGTTCTCGGACGGGAAGACCCCGCGCAGCCGGTTCATCCGCTCCAGCGACAGCACCAGCGGCAAGGGCCCCGCCGTCATCACCTGGCCCGAGACGAGGCCCGTCCCCCCGCCCCAGGGCACGATGCCGACCCGCGCCGCGGCGCAGGCCTGGACGATCGCCGCCACTTCGGCGGTCGAGCGCGGCCGGGCGACCGCGCCGGCCTGGCCCTGCCACTTGCCGCGCGGCTCTTCCAGCCAGCGCGGCTCGGGCGCGGTCAGCGTGTCGGGAAGACGTGCCGCAAGGGCCGCCACGAAATCGGGGGAGCAGGGGTTCAGCATGGGGCTTTCTAACCCGGGGCGCCTCAGGGGAAAAGGGTCGGCGTCAGGACCAGAACCTGGGGCCGCGCGGGCAGGCTCTCGCGCGTGACGGTGACGTCGGGGCCGCCCTCGGCGATGGCGAAATCCCGCGCCATGAGCGCCAAGAAGCGCGACAGAACCTCGGGCGTGAACCAATGCATCGGCAGGACCAGCCGCGGATGCAGCGCCTCGACCTCGTGGACCACGGCCTCCTGGCTCATGGTGAAGGCGCCATCGACCGGCACCATCAGCACATCCACCCGCCCGATGGCCGCGCGCTTGGCCGCCGAGAGTTCCTGGTGCAGATGGCCGAGATGGACGATGCACAGGCCCTCCGCCTCGAAGATGAAGATGGAATTGCCGTCGGCCTCGCCGCCCTCGCCGAAGGGGCCGCGCAGGTCGGTGGTGACGTTGCGGATATGCAGCCGCCCGAGGTCGAGGTCGATGGCGGCGGGATGGCCGAACGTGCCCCAGCCTTTCAGCACGACAGGGATGCGGGGGTCGGGGTGATTGGTGAAATGGGTGTCGTGGTAGTGGTTCATGGTGACGACGCCGGGGATGACATCGGGGTTCCCGATATGGCCGTTGTAATCGGTCACCGCCATCAGCCCATCGGGCAGCGTCAGGGCGAACATGGAATGGGCGAGGTAGCGGATGCTGACGCCCTCGGCCGGGGCATAGGCGACGGGGATTGTGGTGGCCTCCTTCGCGGCGAGCGCCACGCAATCCGACCCGGCGAGGGCCGGAAGGGGGAAGGCGAAAAGGAGGAGGAGACGCCACATCAGCGGAGTGTGGCATGGGGAGAGGGGCCATGGGAAGAGGGGGCCGCGCGCGGCGTCTCGGCCCGGCGCCGAGAGGCTTGCCCATGGCGGGACGGGGCGGGCCTCCATCCCCCGTGGGGCTTGACGCGGGGCCGCGATCCGAAACGCGCAAAGGTTTGGTGAGTGGCCCGCGGGCTGCCACAAGGCGCGACGGCCTTCTCGTCGAGGCCCCGGGGCAAGCCCGGGGCGCGCCTGGGCGAAGGTGGCAGGGGCGTCCGCTCTGCCCACACCCGCCGTCGCGTTCCGATCATCGCCGCTCAAACCCGGCTGCGGCGCACGGGAAGCTCCCCTATCCCAGGCCCCGGGCAAGATCGCGGATGGCCAAGCACGAGCGCCAGTTGCGCGCTGTCTGCGGGGCCTTGATGTATTTCGGCAGCTTCGCCACCAGCTCCGACGTGCCGAAGCCCGCGGGGGCGTGCAGATACAAAGCCTGCGGGGTCTGGGTGAAACGCTCGCCCGCGGTGGCATGGGCGTCGAGCCCGGGGCGGATCTCGCCGGGTTTCAGGAAGACGACATGGACGGTCTTGCCCTCGGCCGCGCCTTCCTCCGCATAAGGGCAGGCGTCGAGGATCGCCTCGTAAGCCCCCAAGGGCCAAAGGAAAAGCGC